>DAIQBR010000488.1:0-1472 GCA_036781105.1 Kiloniellaceae bacterium | reverse complement strand
GTGCGGTCGGAGGCCGAGACGAAGATGAAGCGGTAGATCACGCTGTTGTCGTAGCGCACCGCGACCAGCCGGTAGTCCTTGCCGTTGCCGGAAACCGATCCGGTGGCCTCCGGCAGGCCGTTCACGGTAATCGCCTCGACACCCTTCAGGCGCACGCCGCTGGCCCAGACCCGCGTCAGGTAATCGCTCATCGAGCCGCTGTAGGGCTTCGGGGCGCGGTCGAACTGGATCGCCGCCTTGCCGTCGCCGTCGCGCGCCACCACGGCCTGCGACTGGTTGTAGAGACGGAAGCCCTCGGGCACCTCGAAGGCGAAGCGCAGCTTGGAATGCGCGAAGGTCCGGCCGCGGATGCAGCCTTCGTCCGCCTTGTCGCCGTAGATCATCCCGTCGATCTTGTCGAAGTAGACGTTCTGCCCGACCAGGGGGTCGGCCACCGGGGTGGCCCCGGCCTGTTCCAGCGCGCGCTCGATGCGATCGGTGGTGCGCGGGTGGGTCTGCATGATGTCGAAGGCGTCGGCCTTTTCCGGCTGGCCGGCGAGCTGCGCCTCCAGGCGGCTGTGCGCCTGCAGCTGCGTCAGGAAACCGGCCATGGCCTTGGTATCGTAGCCGGCGCGCGACAGGTAGCGGCCGCCCAGCATGTCGGACTCGAACTCCTGCTCGCGCGAGTAGCTGCGCAGCAGCAGGCCGCCCAGGGCGCTGCCCGCCTGCGCCGCTTCGCCACCCAGCAGCACCCCCAGGCCGACGCCGGCGATGTTGGCGGCCACGGTCTGACCATAGCGCTCCGCGGTGTGTCGCGCGGTGACATGGCCGATCTCGTGTCCCAGCACACCGGCAACTTCAGCCTCGCTGTTCGCCAGCGTCAGCAGTCCACGTGTGATGTAGACATAGCCGCCGGGCAGCGCGAAGGCGTTGACGATAGGCGTGTCGAGAATGGTGAAGGTGTAGTCCAGATCGGGCCGCTCCGAGGTCTGGGCCAGGAAATTGCCGACGCTGGAGACGTAGCGGTTCAGTTCCGGGTCCTCATAAGCGCCGCCGAACTGGGCCAGCACCTTGGGATGCTCCTGGCGGCCGAGGTCGGCCTCGCCCTCTTCCGAAAGGCCGCCGGTGAAGATGGTCCGCCCGGTGCCCGGTGCGGTGGCGCAGGCGGCCAGCAGCGGCAGCAGCAGCAGGGCGGCGGCGAGGCCGCGAGCATTGCGCAGCGGGGCGCGCAGCAGGGACAGAAGGCGTCTCAAGAAATTCAGCATCACTCTTCCAGCACCTCGATCTGTTCGGGATGGGTGACCTCGATCATCGGGCCGTTATAGGACTTCAGCCAGCCGCGCACCCGCACGGTCTTGCCTTCGAAGGTCTTGAGGTCAATGCCACGCGCGTCAAATAGTTCGACCGCGCCTCGGTCGAGAGCAATGGTGAAGTCCTCGCGCCAGTCCTCGGCAAAGTTCAGATAGGTCCTGCCGCCGCCGCGGCCAACGGCG
>DAIQBR010000487.1:1390-1628 GCA_036781105.1 Kiloniellaceae bacterium | reverse complement strand
GGGTCGACGTGCTGATTCAGTACGGAGAGGTGCCGCAGGAAGGCATCGCGGTGGAGCCTTTTCTCGCCTCGACGCGCTTTCCGGTCTGCAGCCCCGCCTACCTGGACTCCGCACCGGATATCCGGGAGCCGCGTGACCTCGCACGGCTCACGCTGCTGCGCGACCTGAATGCCTACGACGAATGGGCCGACTGGCTCGCCTGTGCCGACGTGCCGCTGTCGACGCCGTTGCGCGGACC
>DAIQBR010000487.1:0-1380 GCA_036781105.1 Kiloniellaceae bacterium | reverse complement strand
GCGCTTCGCGCACTGTGACCTGACGCTGCGCGCCGCCGAAGAAGGACAGGGCGTGGCGCTGGCCTACGGCGCCCTCATCGATCGCGAGCTCGCCGAGGGGCGGCTGGTGAAGCTCTTCGACATCGAGACGGCGCCCAAGGTCATCTACTCGCTGACCTGCCCGGAGCGCTGGAGCAACCGGCCGCGCATCGCCGCCTTCCGCAACTGGGTCTTCGAACAGGTGGCGGACGCCCCCAATACCCGGCCGCACTAGCGGCGGTTCCGTAGCTCAGCCCTGCTTGGCCTTGAACTGGGCATAGAGCTTCGGCGGCGCTGTGTCGAAGTACTTGAAGAGGGCCGGGCAGAGCCAGCCCTCCATGTCCAGGGCCGGGCTGTAATACCAATTGCCCTCGTACTCCTCTCGGCGCCACTCGAATTCACCCTGATAGCCGGGGAAGGGCTTGTCGGAGAACACCAGGGTGAATCCCTCCGCCGCATCAGGAATCGCCGCCACCATGCGGTCGATCACCGTGTCGGCGCCGGAAACGAAGGGTTCCTTGATCAGACCGGCGGCTTCGTCGTCGAAGACCCACATGCCTTCATAGCGGTAGGGGTAGATGACGCGCAGCGCGTTCATGGCGGTCTCATGGGTGGAGCAGGAGAGAGGCTGGTGACCCCGGCAGGATTCGAACCTGCGACCTACAGATTAGGAATCTGTCGCTCTATCCGACTGAGCTACGGGGCCATAAGCCGATAATTCCATTTCCCGCAGGAAATGCCGCCAAGTGATAGGCCAAAAGGCCGTTTCAGGCAATCCGGCGGGAGTTCGGCGCCGGCGGGCTATTCCGTCGCCTTGTAGCGCTCGGTGGCGGCGACCAGGGCGCGGCGGATGCCGGGTTCCATGGCGGAATGGCCGGCATCGGGCACCACCAGGTAGTCGGCCTCGGGCCAGGCCTGGTGCAGCGCGTCGGCAGTGGCGATGGGGCAGACGATGTCGTAGCGCCCCTGCACGATGGTCGCCGGGATGTTGCGGATGTGCCGGACCCCGGCCAGCAGTGCGCCGTCCTCCAGAAAGACGCCATGCTTGAAATAGTGCGCCTCGATGCGCGACAGGCCGAGGGCGTGGCGCTCCTCGCCGAAGGCGGCCACCGTCTGCGGCGACGGCAGCAGCGTCGAGCAGCTGCCCTCGTAGACGCTCCAGGCCCGCGCGGCGGGCAGGTGCACCTTGGCGTCGGGGTGGTTCAGGCGCTTCTCGTAGGCCGCCATGAGGTCGCCGCGCTCGGCAGCGGGAATGCCGGCCACGAAGTTGCGCCAGTGTTCGGGAAAAATGCGGCCCATGCCGTAGAGGAACCAGTCGATCTCCCGCCGGCTGCCCAGAAAGATGCCGCGCAGCACCAGGGC
>DAIQBR010000486.1:0-1807 GCA_036781105.1 Kiloniellaceae bacterium | reverse complement strand
ACCCTGGACGGCCTCATCATGGGGACGCGCTGCGGCAGCCTCGACCCCGGCGTGCTGATCTACCTGCTGCGCGAGAAGGGCCTGGACGCCGCGGCCCTGGAAAAGCTGCTCTACAAGCAGTCCGGCCTGCTCGGCCTCTCCGGCGTCAGCGCCGACATGCGCGACCTGCTGGCCAGCGACAGTCCCGAGGCCGCCCAGGCGGTGGAGATGTTCTGCGACAGCGTGGCGCGGCAGACGGCACAGCTGGCCGCCGCGATGGGCGGGCTCGACGCCGTGGTCTTCACCGCCGGCATCGGCGAGCGCTCGGCGGAGATCCGGGCTGCCGTCGCCGAGCGTCTCGCCTGGCTGGGCGCCGAGATCGATCCGGCGGCCAATGCCGGCGGCGGCCCCCGTGTCGCCTCGGCGCGCAGCCGTATCGGGCTTTGGGTGATCCCCACCGACGAGGAGTCGATGATCGCCCGCCATACCCGCGCGCTGCTGGCCGGCGCCAGCGCCACCCGGGCGGCCGGTCGCGCATGACTGAACGCCTCGTCGACGGCCTCGCCGCGCTCGCCGTGCGCTACGACGGCTTCCTGCTCGACCAGTTCGGCGTGCTGCACGACGGCACCGCCGTCTATGCCGGCGTGGTCGACTGCCTGGAAGCCCTGCAGGCCACCGGCAAGCGCGTGATCATCCTCTCCAACTCCGGCACCCGGCGCGACGCGAACATCACCCGCCTCACCCGGCTCGGCATCCCGGCGGAGCTCTACGAGGATTTCGTAACCTCGGGCGAAGTGACCCGCGCGGTGCTTTCGGAGCCACCACCAGAACTGTGCCCGGCCGGGCGGGCGGAAGGTCGGCTGCGCTGCCTGCCGCTGCTGGACGGGCCGGCCGAGCGCGCCATTCTGGAGGGCCTGGCGGTCACCGAGGTGACGGACATCGCGACCGCCGATTTCCTGCTGCTGGCGAGCTTCGGCCAGACCCCTCCGCCGCGCGACGCCTTCGCAAAGCTGTTCAGCGAAGTGCAGGACCGCGACCTGACACTGGTCTGCGCCAACCCGGACGTGACCGGCTTTAGGCCCGAGGGCCTGATCCCGGCCCCCGGCGCCTTTGCCGCCGACTACGAGGCCGCGGGCGGCAAGGTGATCTACATCGGCAAGCCGCACCCGCTGATCTACCGCCATGCGCTCGACAAGCTGGCGCCGCTGCCGGCAAGCCGCATCGTTGCGGTGGGCGACTCGCTGGCCCACGACATCGCCGGCGCGCAGGGGGTCGGCCTCGCCGCCGCCCTGGTAATCGAAGGGATCCACCACGAAGATCTGGGCAATCCGGCGGACGGCGCCGCCTTCGACAGCCGCCTCGCCGCCCTGGAACGGCAGCACTACGCGCGCCCGGACTACCTGCTGCGCCGCCTGACCTGGTAGGCGAGGTAGCGGCGACCTGTTTCGGAAACCCCTTCAGGGAAAACCGATATTCTGTGGACGTGACGTCGGGTCGAAAGGCATGCCGTCCGGCTTCCCGTCGCTCCAATAGGGACCGCGCATTTCGATAGTATCAGTAGAAGGATAAATTGGGTCGGGGATGCGTTCGAACCTGGGAAGGTCCAGCCCCTCTGCCCGCCAGATGTCAATCTGCTCTTGAGCGAGTTCCGCCTTGTCCGCGCAACGTGATCTGAGCTGGAAATAGATCTTCCGCTGGAACTTGCCGATCGCCAAGCCGGCAAAGTCCCGCAAGCGCTTTTCTCTGTTCACCTGAGCAATAGCGTTCACCACATCGCGCCTGTCCTGCGCGACAACCGACCAATCCATTCTGTAGCCAACAATGCATT
>DAIQBR010000485.1:0-1813 GCA_036781105.1 Kiloniellaceae bacterium | reverse complement strand
AAGAACATCATCTCCCAGTTGCGCGACAACGGCGAGGTGCGGCGCGGCTGGCTCTGCGTGCGCATCCAGAACGTGACCGACGAACTGGCCGAGGGCCTGCGGCTCGACCGCGCCCGCGGTGCCCTGGTCGCGGCGGTGACCGACGGCGGCCCGGCCGAAGAGGCCGGCATCGAGCAGGGTGACGTGATCCTGGAGTTCGACGGCCGCGAGGTGACGGAAATGCGCCGCCTGCCGGCCATGGTCGCCGAAACCCAGGTCGGCACCACCGTCGACGTCACCGTGTGGCGCAAGAACAGCGAACAGAACGTGCGGGTGACCGTGGGAGAGCTGGCGGCCGAACAGCTGGCCGCTGCTTCGCCGACCGAGACGCCGCCGGCGGACAAGCCGGCCGACATGGAGTCGCTCGGCCTTGCGCTGGGCACCATTACGCCGGAGCTGCGCACCCGCTTTGCTCTGGAAGCGGACACCAAGGGCGTCGTCATCACCGAGGTGAAGGAAGGCAGCGCCGGCGCCGAGAAGGGCCTCAAGGCCGGCGACGTCATCGTCGAGGTCGACCAGGAGGAAGTCTCCACCCCGGCCGACGTGGCCGACAAGGTCGAGAAGGCGAAGTCGGAAGGCTACCGTGTCGTCACGCTGCTGGTGTTCCGCCAGGGCGACTTCCAGTGGGTTGCCGTGCGCATCGACCAGAGCTGAGCGCGGCGCGCACCCTATGCCACGCGGACGGCGGCACCTTCGGGTGCCGCCGTTCTGCTTTGGGAGCTAACGCTCGACGATCTCGTCGGCGTGATAGCCCTGCATGTAGAGCAGCGCGGTGAGGTCGCCGTGGTCGACGCGGTAGTGCGCGGCGGCGCGCACCCGGGGCTTGCCGTAGTAGGCGACGCCCAGCCCGGCGGCGCCGAGCATGTCGAGGTCGTTGGCGCCGTCGCCGACGGCGCAGGCGTTGAAGGGGACCAGGCCCTGCGCGGCCGAGAGCTGTTCCAGGGCTTCCAGCTTGGCGGCCCGGCCAAGCACCGGATCGGCGACCTTGCCGGTCAGCTGGCCCTCGGCGACTTCCAGCTGGTTGGCGCGGTCTTCGTCGAAGCCGCAGACGTCGCGGATGCGCCGGGTAAAGCAGGTGAAGCCGCCGGAGACCAGCGCGCAGTAGGCGCCGGCGGCGCGCATGCTGGCGACCAGGGCCTGCGCGCCGGGCATCAGGGTCATGCGCTCGGCCACCGTTTCCAGAGTCTCCGCGCTCATGCCGGTCAAGAGGCCGACCCGTTCGCGCAGGGCGGCCTCGAAATCGAGTTCGCCGGCCATCGCCAGGGCGGTGATCTCCGCCACCTCCTCGTGGATGCCGGCGACCTCGGCCAGTTCGTCGAGCATCTCCTGGCGGATAATGGTCGATTCCATGTCGGCGACGAGCAGCTTCTTGCGCCGCCCCTCGGCCGGCTGGATCGCCAGGTCGAGCGGCGCGCGGCCCAGTGCTTCGCGCACCAGGGCCTGGGTGATCGTCGGCTCGCCGCCCTCGAAGGGCAGGTCGCAGGCGATGCCTTCGGCCAGCCAGTCGGTGCCGTCCGCCGTACTGCGGCTGCTGTCGATGGCGCGCCGCGCGGCATCGGTCATGGCGGGCGTCAGCGGCCTTGAGGCCGGGGCCCCGATCACGGTAAGCACGTAGTGCATCGGCGGCTTATACAGAGGCCGCCCCCTCTACCGCAAGTCGTCCGCTGCCATGCAAAGCCCGCCGCACAGCCTGCCATCGACCGCGCCGCCGCTGGTGATGATGATCGCCGGCCCGACGGCGTCCGGTAAGTCGGCGCTCGCGGCCGCGGTCGCC
>DAIQBR010000484.1:0-1923 GCA_036781105.1 Kiloniellaceae bacterium | reverse complement strand
CGGGCCTCCACTTCCTGCTCCCTGTCGTCTTGTTGATCTGGTGCCTCATGGTCGAACGCCTGTCGCCGCCGCTGGCAGCGTTCTGGGCGGTGGCCTTCATGATCTTCATCCTGCTGACCCAGCGCTGGCTCTTCGCCTTCTTCCGCCGCCAGAATCTCGGCGGCACCCTGAAGCAGGGGCTCATGGAATTCGTGCAGTCGATGATCACCGGCGCCCGCAACATGATCGGTATCGGCATCGCCACGGCGACCGCCGGCATCATCGTGGGCGCGGTGTCGCAGACCGGCGTCGGGCTGGTTCTCGCCGAACTGGTCGAGATACTCTCGATGGGAAACATCATGCTGATCCTGCTGCTGACAGCGGTGCTCAGCCTGATTCTCGGCATGGGCCTGCCGACAACGGCCAACTACATTGTGGTCTCCTCGCTGCTTGCCCCGGTCATCGTCGCACTCGGCCAGCAGAATGGCCTCATCGTGCCGCTGATCGCGGTCCACCTCTTCGTCTTTTATTTCGGCATCATGGCCGACGTGACGCCGCCGGTGGGCCTGGCTTCCTTCGCGGCGGCTGCCGTTTCCGGCGGCGACCCAATCAAGACAGGCTTCGTCGCCTTCTTCTATTCCCTGCGTACAGCGGTCCTGCCATTCCTCTTCATTTTCAACACCCAGCTCCTGCTGATGGACGTGACGCCGTTCCAGGGCGTGGTCGTTTTCATCGTGGCTACAGCGGCAATGCTCGTATTTACCGCTGCAATGCAGGGATTCTTTTTCTCGCGCTCACGCATCTACGAGACCGTCGCGCTGCTTGTGATCGCTTTTACGTTGTTCCGGCCGGGTTTCTGGATGGACCTCATCGTGGCGCCCTACAACTGGCAAGAGCCGGCGACCCTTGTCGAGGCACTGGATGAAGCCGAGGTCGGACAGGAGCTGCGCGTGCGAATCGACGGCCTCAATGAGTTCGGCGAACCGATCAGCTTCTCTGCATTGGTGCCGGTCATGGAAGGCGCAAGCGGTGAGGAGCGGCTCGAGGCCTTCGGCCTGTTGATCTTCGAGGAAGGCGGCGAGGTGATCATCGACGGCACCGAGTTCAACTCGCCTGCCGCCGAGTCGGGCTTCGACTTCGATCAGAAGATCACCCAGGTCGGTGTGCCGGCGGATCAACCGCCGAAAGAGCTGATGTGGATTCCGGCGCTGATCCTGTTGGTGCTGATCGCCTGGGTGCAGCGCCGGCGTTATGCCAGGGAGGGCGTCGGGGCGCCCGCCTCTGCCGGATCGATGGGGGGAAGGTAAGCATATGTACAAGTCTATCCTGCTGGCGCTCGACCTGGTGCACGAGCAGTCCTGGGTCAAGGCGCTGCCGACGGCGGTGGAGTACGCCCAGAAGTTCGGCTCGACCCTGCACCTGGTGACCGTGGTGCCGAGCTACGGCATGTCCATCGTCGGCACCTTCTTTCCGCCCGACTTCGAGGACAAGGCCCTCGCCGAGGCCGGAAAACGCCTGAAGGCCTTTGCCAAGGACCACGTTCCCGGCGGCGTCTCGGTCGAGACCCACATCGCCCTCGGCCGCTCCTACGAGGAGATCCTGGAGGCCGCCAAGAAGATCAAGGCCGATCTCATCGTCATCGGCTCGCACCAGCCGGGGACCGAGGACTTCTTCCTCGGCTCCACGGCTTCCAGCGTGGTGCGCTTCGCCCGTTGCTCGGTCCTGGTGGTGCGCGGGTAGCACAGCGCCCACCCAATCGTGATCCAATGTTGATGACGGCCGCGGCGGCGGCGTGGCTATGTTTGCGCCATGATCCGCTGCGCCGTCCTTGCCGCCGCCTTTGCCGCGCTGTCACAGCCCCTGGCCGCCCTGGAGCCGCCGCAGACGGTCGACGTCGCCGCCGGTCCCTTCATCGCCGGCTCCGATGCCGCCGAGCGCGAGGCG
>DAIQBR010000483.1:1679-2018 GCA_036781105.1 Kiloniellaceae bacterium | reverse complement strand
GCTGCCGGCCGCAGGTCATGGGGGCCGCGCTGGACGTCTTCCGCAATGCCGCCGCGACGCTGGAGCGCGAAGCCAACGCCGTCTCCGACAACCCGCTGGTGTTTCCTGACACCGGCGAGGTGCTGTCCGGCGGCAACTTCCATGCCGAGCCGGTCGCCTTCGCCGCCGACATGACCGCCATCGCATTGGCGGAGGTCGGCGCCCTGGCCGAGCGGCGCATTGCCATGCTGACCGACGCCAACATGAGCGCCCTGCCGGCCTTCCTGGTGGCCGAGCCCGGGCTCAACTCCGGCTTCATGATCGCCCACGTGACGGCGGCCGCCCTGGCCTCGGAAAACA
>DAIQBR010000483.1:0-1669 GCA_036781105.1 Kiloniellaceae bacterium | reverse complement strand
GTCATCCGGCCAGCGTCGACAGCCTGCCGACCTCGGCCAATCAGGAGGATCACGTTTCGATGGCCACCCACGGTGCGCGGCGCCTCGGCGACATGGTGGAGAACACCGCCCATATCGCCGCCATCGAACTGCTGGCGGCCGCCCAGGGCATCGACCTGCGCCGTCCCCTGGTCACCTCACCGCGCCTGCAGGAAGCCCACGCCGCCATCCGCGGGCGCGCCGCCTTCCTCGACAACGATCGTTCGCTCTCGAACGACATCACCGCCCTGGCCGGGCTGGTGCAGGAAGGCTGGTTTTCCGCAGATTTTCTCGGCAAAGACTGGTTCAGCGCCGAATTGTGAGCAGGTGCAGCATAGGACCGCTGGACGCCCGGATCGGGACTGGGATATAGTTGCTCCTGGCAGAGGACTGGTTGGCCCTCAATGAACCGCAAAAGACGGTCCGAGGGTTGATTCAACTATATTTTTGAACACCTTGAGGTGACCAACTTGTCCAGCAATCCCGAACAGATTTCCGCCCTGCCCCACTCCGGCGCCATCCCGGAGGCGGAGGGCTTCGTCCTCGACGAGCAGGTCGCGCACCTGCTGCGTCGCGCCCACCAGCGCGCCTCGGCCCTTTTCCTGACGGTGCTGACGGATGCCCAGCTGACACCGACCCAGTTCTTCGCCATGGCGCGGCTGCACGAGATGGGCAAGCTGTCGCAGAACCGCCTCGGCCGCCTTGCCGCGATGGATCCCGCTACGATCCAGGGTGTCATCCGCCGCCTGCACGAGCGCGGCTTCATCGAGCGCCTGGCGGACCCGACCGACCGCCGCCGCATGGTGCTGAGCCTCTCGCCGCTGGGCCAGGAAACGGTGGTACGCCTGCTGAAGGACGCCAACCGCGTGGGTGAGGAAATTCTCGCGCCGCTGCAGCCGGAAGAGCAGGCCGTGTTCCTCAGCCTGCTGAAGCGCCTGGTCTAAAAGGACCCGCATCCCCACGGGAAGACCGAGGAGAAAACCTCGGGAGCGGAAGGGCCGGCCCGTCGGGCCGGCCCTCTTGCATTTCCAGACAGCACGACCCGCGCCGAACGGTCAGGACACCGTCCAGGTGTGGCCGCTGTGGAGCAGTTCGGCGAGGCGCGCCGGGTGGGCACGCCGCGCCGTCTCGACCTCGCCGACGACGCCCGACTCATAGCTCGGCGCCGGATCGCAGTAGAGCACGCCGAGGGCAACCGGCATCGCCGGCGGCTGCAGGGCGGCCAGGAGACCGGCCATGGCGCGGTCGGTCTCGTCGTGCACCAGGATATCGGCTTCGGTCACGCCGTTCTCGCCGAGGGTGACGACTTCCAGCGCCAGCTTTCCTTTTGCCAGACGCAGGCCCTTGTCGGAATCCTTGCCGAAGATCATCGGCTTGCCGTGCTCCAGCACGACCTGACGGTCGGCGGCGACGCTGCGCTCGGTGAAGGTTTCGAAGATGCCGTCATTGTAGACGATGCAGTTCTGGAAGATCTCGACCAGCGAGGTGCCGCGATGCGCCCTGGCGCGCTTCAGCACCTCGGGCAGGTGCTTCTGCTGGGTGTCGACGGAACGGGCGAAGAAGCGCGCCCCGGCCCCGAGGGCCAGTGAGCCCGCGGAGATCGGCGTGTCCAGCGAGCCGCCCGGCGTCGAGGGCGAGCGGGTGCCGACCC
>DAIQBR010000482.1:0-2076 GCA_036781105.1 Kiloniellaceae bacterium | reverse complement strand
GCCGACCAGGGCCTCATAGGCGGTGTCGCGGTAGCGCTCGGCGAGGACGGTGCCGGCCGAGGCGGCCTCTGCGAGCGTCTCCGGCGTCTTCGGGTCGGGCGTCTTCGGGTCGGGCGTCTTGGCCTCCGACGTCTTCTGAGCGGCGGCGGCAGCGGGCTTCTTGGTCGGCGTGGTCTCGGAGCGGGCGGTGGCCATCTGTGCAGTCTCCTGCGTCCATAGGTTGGCGGTCAGCCGGCGCGGCGCGCCGACCGGTTTCCCCCCTTGGTCTGAAATCGAAGGCTGTACCAAAAAGCCCCGCTGCCTTCCGTCCCGCAGCGAAGGCGGCGGGCGGAGTCCCCGGCAGCGGCGACGTCGCGGAAGCTAACATAGTGAAGTCGGCGTTAACCATATTTGATCCATGACAGTTCGGCGGCATTTTGCGGTCGCCCGCGCGCGCAGTCCGCGCCGGCCGAAATCCCTTTGGCCCCGGGGCGCCTTCTACCTAAGATTGCCCGCCATGGTCGCCCGTATCACCACCATCGCCATTGCCGCGGAAAGTCCGAAATGCCCGGGCAGGGTCGTTCCATGAGGAAACGCGGCCTCCACCTTGCCGGCGTAGTTGCCCTCGCCCTGCTTGCGGCCGGATGCGACAACACACCGCCAACCGACCAGGAGATGATCGATCTCTTTCAGGCTCAAACGCCTGTGTTCGAGGAAATCCGCAGGCGGATATGCGGAAAGGCGGAGCATGAGGGAAAGGACTCGGGCGGGAACCGCTCCCAGGTAATCATGATGGACCCGGAATGGTCCGACCCGTTGGTGAGCGACGAAGATCGAAGCCGTTATTACGCCCTGTTCGAGAAGATCGGCGCCGAGGGCGTCCAGGCCGTGGTCCGCTCCGGCGTGTGTGAGGTGTCGATAGAGTACTGGGCCGTCGGCTGGGCCGGCGATGCCGACTACAAGAATTTCCGTTTCGGAACGCCCGATCAAACGGTCGAAATCGTCGACTCGCTGGACGATGTCCGCTTGGGCTCCGAGATCGTGTTCTACCGGCGCCGCCTAGAGGCAGGCTGGTGGCTGAGCCTGGATCACTGGCCATGACCGCCCGCATCACCACCGTCGCCTTCGCCGGGGTCGACGTACTCGACATCGACGTGCAGGTGCAGATGACCGGCGGCCTGCCGGCCTTCAGCGTGGTCGGGCTGCCCGACAAGGCGGTGGGCGAAAGCCGCGAGCGGGTGCGCGCCGCGCTCTCGGCGCTGGGCCTGGCGCTGCCGCCCAAGCGCATCATCGTGAACCTGGCCCCCGCCGACCTGCAGAAGGAAGGCAGCCACTTCGACCTGCCCATCGCCCTGGGCCTGCTCGTGACCATGGGCGTGCTGCCCGGCGACGAGCTGGCCGGCTACACCTCGCTGGGCGAGCTCTCGCTCGACGCCCGCATCACGCCGGTGGCCGGGGTGCTGCCCGCCGCGATCCATGCCTTGAGCCGCGAGCGCGGCCTGATCTGCCCGGCGGCGCAAGGCGGCGAGGCGGCCTGGGCCGAGGGGCTCGACATCCTGGCGCCGGCCACCCTGCTGGCCCTGGTGAACCACTTCAAGGGCAGCCAGGTGCTGAGCCCGCCGAAGCCGGCGCTGGAGGAAGCCGAGGACGCCGCCCTGGACCTGCGTGACATCAAGGGGCAGGAGAGCGCCAAGCGCGCCCTGGAGGTCGCCGCGGCGGGCGGTCACAACCTGCTGATGGCGGGGCCGCCCGGCGCCGGCAAGTCGATGCTGGCCCAGCGCCTGCCGGGCATCCTGCCGCCGCTCGCCCCGCCCGAGGCGCTGGAGGTCTCGATGATCCATTCCGTCGCCGGAACGCTGGCCGGCGGGCGGCTGCTGCGCCGGCGGCCCTTCCGCGACCCGCACCACTCGGCCTCGCTGCCGGCCCTGGCCGGCGGCGGCATCCGCGCCAAGCCGGGGGAGATCTCTCTCGCGCACCTCGGCGTCCTCTTCCTCGACGAATTGCCGGAGTTCCAGCGCGGCGCCCTGGAGGCCCTGCGCCAGCCGATGGAGACCGGCCGCGTCTCGGTCGCCCGCGCCAACGCCCACGTGACCTATC
>DAIQBR010000481.1:1585-2125 GCA_036781105.1 Kiloniellaceae bacterium | reverse complement strand
CAAGCACGAGGATGACGAGCAGGGTGGGCAGCGCGGTTGTTGCGTCTCCCCGAATGCAAGAAGGCCCGCCATTGGGCGGGCCTTCGCTTTTTCGAAAGACGCGTGATCTCGGAGATCAGGCGGCCTTGGACTTCTCGGCGAAGATCTCTTCGGTGATCTGATCGAGGATGTTCTGCGGCGAGGACTCGCCGTAGGGATCGGTCTCGCAGTTGTCGGAGAAGCCGGGCTCCTCGAACCAGGCCTTCACCACGCCGTCGTCGACGATGGCGGCGTAGCGCCAGGAGCGCATGCCGAAGCCGAGGTTATCCTTGCAGACGAGCATGCCCATCTTGCGGGTGAACTCGGCCGAGCCGTCGGGGATCAGCTGGATGTTCTTGAGGCCCTGCTGCTTGCCCCAGGCGTTCATCACGAAGGCGTCGTTCACCGAGAGGCAGTAGATGGCGTCGATGCCCTTGCCCTGGAAATCCGGGAACAGCTTGTCGAAGTCGGGCAGCTGGTAGGTCGAGCAGGTCGGCGTGAAGGCGCCGGGCAGGGAGAACA
>DAIQBR010000481.1:0-1558 GCA_036781105.1 Kiloniellaceae bacterium | reverse complement strand
TCGGTGGTCTTGTTTTCCCACTTGAAGGGGTTCGGGCCCTCGATGGAGTCGTCGCGCACGCGGGTCCGGAAAGTCACGTTGGGAAGCTTACGGCCAATCATTCAGTCAATCTCCTCGCAAATGCGAACAAGGGTTCAAGCGAATGGGGCAGGCCGCCCTCAAGCGCTTCGTATGCTAATTGGAATTATTCAAATATAATATGCTGCACTGCAATATCAAGCTTAAAATCGCCCCCGGGATGCCCCGGACTGTGGAAAAGAATCGGCGGATTTCCGCGCTTTTGAGCGCGGGTCAGGCCAGGTAGGCGATGAAACGCCCGCAGAGGATGACCGCCAGCCAGAGGGCGAGGGAGAGGCCCGCGGCCAGCTTCAGGCGGGCGGCGGGCGGGTGGTCGAGTTCGGGCACCCGGGCCAGGGTCCAGTGCCGACTGAGGCGCAGCAGCAGGGCGTTGGCCACCGCCGCGGCGATGAGTGCCAGCTTCAGCAGAAAGACCGGGGTGGCGGCGTACTTGGTGGCGCTCACCGCGAACATCATCAGCCCGCTGGCCGCGGCCAGGGCGAGGCCGGCCATGGCGACCGGCAGCAGCGCGCGGGAAAGCTGGTGCAGCGGCACGTCGCGCCAGGCCCCGAGCAGGCGCAGGTCGAGCGGCAGGATGGCACCGAACAGCAGCGCCAGGCCGACGATGTGGGCGGTGTTCACCAGCGGATAGGCCCAGCGCGAGGCGCGCAGCGCCGCCACCGGCTCCAGGTTCTGCAGCGCCGCCAGCGCCTCGAACAGCATCGCTGCAGCCCTTCAGCCGTCGGGGGCCGCTAGTTGCGGTCCGGATAGAGGTTGTGCAGCCGGCCGTCGATGTAGACACGCTCGGCTTTCACCCGCTTTTCCGCCGGGTCGGCGGAGCGCGCGCCGGAGATGGTGACCTCGCGGCCGACGGCGAGCATGTCGTCGGTCAGGCCGGCGCGCTCGTTGCGCCAGGGCTGGCCGACCTCGACCGTCCAGTCTTCCCCGTTGACGTCGACGGTGAGGACGCCGTGCGGGTTGCCGAGCTGCGCCGCCTTGATGAGGCCGGTGAGCTCGAAGTTGCCGTCCTCGGCCCAGCGCCAGCCGTGGTGCGCCCAGGCCGGCAGGGCGGTCGAAACGGCCAGCAGCAGGGCCGCGCCGCCGGCGGCCAGGATTTCGCGTCTTGTGATCATCTTGCGCCTCCTCGTCAGGTCCCGTCGCGCTCCGGTGTCTTACCATGTAGGTCGGCGCCGCGCGCTTGCCACGCCAGAGACTCAGGAGCGCCAGATCATGGGCGCCAGAATTGCGGGTCGAGCAGCACCAGCAGGCTGAAGATCTCGAGCCGGCCGAGCAGCATGGCGACGGAAAGGATCCACTTGGCCGGGTCGGGCAGGCTGGCGAAGTTGCCGGCCGGCCCGACGATGGGGCCGAGCCCCGGGCCGACGTTGGTGATCGCCGTGGCGCTGGCCGAAAAGGCGGTCTCGAGGTCGAGACCCATGCCGGCGAGGGCGACGGTGAAGAGGCCGACGGTCGCCATGAAGACGGCGACGAAGGCCAGCAC
>DAIQBR010000480.1:1846-2127 GCA_036781105.1 Kiloniellaceae bacterium | reverse complement strand
GTCCACATTGGCCTGGGACAGCAGTTCGGCGGCGTTGTCCGGCTTCACCGAGCCGCCGTAGAGGATGCGCACCTTCTCGGCGCCCTCGCCCACCAGGCCGACCAGCAGGCGGCGGATCTCGCCATGCACCCTGGCGACGTCGGCCGGCGTGGCGGTGCGCCCGGTGCCGATGGCCCAGACCGGCTCGTAGGCCACCACCAGGCGGCCGGCGTCCATGCCGGCCGGGGCCGAGCCTTTCACCTGGCGCGCGATCACCGTCATGGTCTGCTCGGCGTTGCGCT
>DAIQBR010000480.1:0-1829 GCA_036781105.1 Kiloniellaceae bacterium | reverse complement strand
GGTCTCGCCGACGCAGACGATAGGCACCAGCCCGGCGGCCTGAGCCGCCTCGGCCTTGGCGCGCACCTGGGTGTCGGTCTCGGCGTGGTCGGCGCGGCGCTCGGAGTGGCCGACAATGACGTAGCTGCAGCCGACGTCGCGCAGCATCTGCGCCGCGGTATCGCCGGTATGCGCGCCGGCGCCGGCGGGGTGGCAGTCCTGGCCGCCGAGGGCGATGCGGCTGCCAGCAAGCTCCTGCGCGACCTGGCTCAGGTAGGGAAACGGGGGACAGACCAGCAGGTCGCAGTTCAGCTGCGCCCCCTCGGCCTTCTCCTTGAGGGCCGCGGCCAGGGATTTGGCATCCTTGGCCAGGCCGTTCATCTTCCAGTTTCCTGCGATTAAAGCTCTCATCGGGGTCCTCTTACCTGCAACGCCCGGCCTACCTAGCATGGCGCCCCCCTCAAGACCATGGCCGGAATGGGCCCCGGAAGCTTGCCCCCAGGCCCTTCCACGAGGCTCTCTGCCGGCGGTCCGGCGGCGCGCGGCCAGGGGGCAAAATCAGCGGAATTGCTTGTTGCCCGGGCCCGGACGCCTTCCTACACTGCCGCGCCCGTCGACCCCCCCTTTGCGGTCCTCTGCGATCCCGGGGGCCCGAAACCTGTAATCCCAAGAAAGCCGTCCGGTTGCCATGAAACCCCGCAAGCTCCTCATCAAGATCGTCACGGCCGTCCTCTTCAGCCTGCTGATCCTCAGCTTCGCTGTCTGGGGGATCGGCGACATCTTCCGCGGCGGCGGCCGGGCGCAGGCGGTGGCCGAAGTCGGCGACACCGTCATCGAGCAGCGCGATTTCGCGCGCGAGCTCTCCGACGAGGTCAACAACATGAGCCGGCGCCTCGGCGTGCAGTTGACCATGGACCAGGCGCGGGCCTTCGGCATTCCGCAGCAGGTGCTGGAACGCATGATCACCCGCGCCATGCTGGACGAACTGTCGTCGCGCCTGGGCATGCTGGTGACCGAAGAGCAGATGAAAAGTCATCTGCTGGAGAACCCCGACTTCCAGGGTGCCGGGGGCCGCTTCGATGCCAACCGCTTTAACCAGATCCTGCGCTTCTCCGGCCTCACCGAGCAGGCCTACCTTGCCCGCCTGGCCCAGGACACCATGCGCCAGCAGCTGGTCGGCGCGATGACCGACGCCGCGGTGGCGCCGCAGAGCCTCGCCGAGCGGCTCTTCGCCTACCGAGAGGCGCGCCGGGTGGCCGACTACGTCACCCTCGCCCACGACAGCTTCACCGATCTCGGCACACCCGACGATGTGGCGCTGCAGGAGATCTACGACAGCGCCGGCAGCGCGGTCATGACCCCCGCTTACAAGGAAGTCACCCTGGCGGTGCTGAGCGTGGCGGAAGCCGCCGCCGGCATCGCGGTTTCCGACGACCGCATCGCCGAGGCCTTCGAAACCCGAAAGGATGAGCTCTCGACCCCTGAGCGGCGCAGCGTGCAGCAGGCCGTGCTGCCCGACGAGGCCGCCGCCCAGGCCCTCGCCGACCGGCTCTCCGAGCGTGCCGCCTTCGCAAGCGCCGTCGAGCAGCAAACCGGGCGCGCGCCGGTCGACCTCGGCACGGTCACCCGTGACCAGCTTCCCGAAGAACTCGCCACCGCCGTCTTTGCGCTCAGCGAAGGCCAGGCGACCCAGCCGGTGCAGAGCCCGCTCGGCTGGCACGTGGCCACGGCCAGCGCCATCGAGCCGGGCGTCGAGGCGACGCTGGAAGGCAGCCGCGACACCCTGCGCCGCGACCTGGCCGAGGCCGAGGCGGTCGACATCGTCATCGACCGTGCCAACCAGTTCGACG
>DAIQBR010000479.1:0-2168 GCA_036781105.1 Kiloniellaceae bacterium | reverse complement strand
GTAGACCATGTACTCGGCGATCGAGGCCCGGTAGGCGAGGAAGCTTTCGACGATGCGCTTGACCAGCTCGTCGCTGTCCTCGCGCAGCTCGGTGATGACCTCGCCGGCGGCGTTGCCCATGGCGACCATGACGTCGTCGGGCAGCTTCTTCACCATGACGCCCTGCTCGGCCACCAGCTTCTGCAGCGCCAGGGCGTGCTTGGTGGTGTACTCGGTCCACACGTCGTTGTAGAGCGAGGAGCAGGCGTAGCTGACGGCCTGTTTCAGGTCGTCGGGCAGCGCGTTGTAGGCGTTGAGGTTCACCGCGCACTCCTCGGCGGAGGAAGGCTCGCCGACGCCCGGCCAGTAGTAGTTCTTGGCGACCTGGTAGTAGCCCAGGGCCGAGTCCGACCAGGGGCCGATGAACTCGCCGGCGTCCAGCGCGCCGGACTGCAGCGCCTGGAACATGTCGCGCCCGCCCATGGCCTGCACCGCCATGCCCAGCTTGGCGCACATCTCCGAGGCCAGGCCGGTGGTGCGGAAGCGCAGGCCCTTCAGGTCGTCGATGGAGTTGATGTCGTTGCGGAACCAGCCGGCCCACTGCGGCCCGGAGTTGCCGCAGAGGAAGGGCTTCAGGCCGAAGCGGCCGTAGATCTCGTCGTAGAGCGCCTGGCCGCCGCCGTGGGCCAGCCAGCCGACCTGCTCGTCGGCGCGCAGGCCGAAGGGCTGCGACCCGAAGAGAAGAATACCTTTCGACTTGGAGCCCCAGTAGGCGGGCACCGCGTGATAGAGCTCTGCCGTGCCTTCGGAGACCGCGTCGAACACGCCCGGCCCCGGGACCAGCTCGCCGGCGGCATAGAGCTTCACCTCGATGCGGCCGCCCGACAGCGCGGTGATGCGGTCGGCCAGAAGCTGCGCGGCGACGCCGGGCCCCGGCAGGTTCTTCGGCCAGGCGGTGACCATCTTCCACTGCAGGGTGCCCTGCGCGATGGCCGGCGCGGCAAGCGTGCTGGCCGCGGCGGCGCCGACGGCGGCACCGGTACCGGTCTTCAGGAACTCACGTCTTTTCATTGCTGTTCTCCCTGTTGAAAGCCCCGTAATCTTGATGCCAAGAGCAGTCCTCAGTCCAGCATCGGCAGGTTGAGTCCCTGCTCTCTGGCACAGTCTTTGGCGATGTCGTAGCCCGCATCGGCGTGGCGCATGACGCCGCTCGCCGGGTCGTTCCACAGTACACGCTCAATTCGTTTCGACGCCGCGTCACTGCCGTCGCAGCAGATCACCATGCCGGCGTGCTGCGAATAGCCCATGCCGACGCCGCCACCGTGGTGCAGCGATACCCAGGTGGCGCCGCTGGCGGTATTCAGCAGCGCGTTCAGCAGCGGCCAGTCGGAAACCGCGTCGCTGCCGTCGCGCATCGCCTCGGTCTCGCGGTTCGGGCTGGCGACCGAGCCGGAGTCCAGGTGATCGCGGCCGATGACGACCGGCGCCTTCAGTTCGCCCTTGGCGACCATCTCGTTGAAGGCGAGGCCCAGGCGATGACGTTGTCCCAATCCGACCCAGCAGATCCGCGCCGGCAGGCCCTGGAAGTGGATGCGCTCGCGCGCCATGTCGAGCCAGTTGTGCAGGTGCGGATCGTCGGGGATCAGCTCCTTCACCTTGGCGTCCGTCTTGTAGATGTCCTCCGGGTCGCCGGACAGCGCGGCCCAGCGGAACGGCCCGACGCCGCGGCAGAACAGGGGGCGGATGTAGGCCGGCACGAAGCCCGGGAAGTCGAAGGCATTCGCCACGCCCTCGTCCTTGGCCACCTGGCGGATGTTGTTGCCGTAGTCGAAGGTCGGGATGCCGGCGCCATGGAAGTCCAGCATGGCGCGCACGTGCACCGCCATGGACTCTTGGGCGGCCTTGATGACCTTCTCCGGGTTGGCGCCGCGCTCGCGCTCCCACTGCTCCAGCGTCCAGCCGGCGGGCAGGTAGCCGTTCAGCGGATCGTGGGCGGAGGTCTGGTCGGTCACCGCGTCGGGCTTCACGCCGCGCTTCACCATCTCCGGCAGCACCTCGGCACAGTTGCCGAGCAGGCCGACGGAAACCGCTTCGCCCTTGGCTTTGGCGGCGTCGAGGATCGCCAGCGCCTCGTCCAGGCTTTCGCATTTCTTGTCGAGGTAGCCGGTGCGCAGGCGCATCTCGATACG
>DAIQBR010000478.1:0-2213 GCA_036781105.1 Kiloniellaceae bacterium | reverse complement strand
GACGCCCTCATCGTCTTCACGCCCTCGGGGCGGCGGGGCCGTTTCCCCGTGGGAACGCCGATCCTGAAGGCCGCCCGCAGCCTGGGTGTCGACATCGATTCGGTCTGCGGCGGGCGCGGCCTCTGCGGGCGCTGCCAGGTCGAGATCGGCAACGGCGAGTTCGCCAAGCACGGCATCACCAGCCGCCCGGCCCACGTCTCTGCCTGGAACCAGACCGAAGCCCGCTACAAAGAAAAGCGCGGCATGGCCGAGGGCCGCCGCCTGTCCTGCCAGGCCCTGCTGCAGCAGGACGTGGTCATCGACGTCCCGGCCCAGAGCCAGGTCCACAAGCAGGTCGTGCGCAAGCGCGCCGAAGTGCGCAACATCGAGCTCGATCCCGCCATCCGGCTGCACTACGTGGTGGTGCAGGAACCGGACATGCACAATCCCAGCGGCGACCTGGAGCGCCTGCTCGCCGCCCTGGAAGACCAGTGGGACCTCACCGAGCTGGAGGCCGACCTGCGTATCCTGCAGTCCCTGCAGCCGACCCTGCGCGCCGGCAACTGGCAGGTCACCGTCGCGGTGCACCGCGCCCAGGTCATCACCGCCATCTGGCCCGGCTTCCACGACCGCAGCTACGGCCTGGCCGTCGATGTCGGCTCGACCACCATCGCCGCCCACCTCTGCAACCTCTCCAGCGGCGAGGTCATCGCCTCCTCCGGCGTGATGAACCCGCAGATCCGCTTCGGCGAGGACCTGATGAGCCGGGTGTCCTACGTGATGATGAATCCCGGCGGCGATCGCGAGATGACCGACGCCGTGCGCCGCGCCATCAACGAACTGGCCGAGGAAGTCTGCAAGGAAGGCGGCATCGAGCGCGAGGAGATCCTCAACGCCACCTTCGTCGGCAACCCGGTGATGCACCACCTGCTGCTGGGCATCGACCCGACCGAGCTGGGCGGCGCGCCCTTCGCGCTGGCCGCCAACTCCGGCATCACCCTGTGGGCCAGCCAGCTGGACCTGCGCTTCCATCCCAACGCGCGCGCCTATGTGCTGCCCTGCATCGCGGGACACGTCGGCGCCGACACCGCCGGCGTGATCCTCTCGGAGTCGCCGCACAAGACCGACAAGATGACCCTGGTGGTCGACGTCGGCACCAATGCCGAGATCGTGCTGGGCAACCGCGACCGCCTGCTGGCCTGCTCCTCGCCGACCGGCCCGGCTTTCGAGGGCGCGCAGATCTCCTGCGGCCAGCGCGCCGCCCCCGGCGCCATCGAGCGCGTGCGCATCGACCCGGAGACCCTGGAGCCGCGCTTCAAGGTGATCGGCAGCGACCTCTGGTCCAACGAGGAAGGCTTCGCCGAAGAAACCCGCAAGATCGGCGTCACCGGCATCTGCGGCTCCGGCATCATCGAGGTGCTGGCGGAGATGTACCTCGCAGGCATCCTGGCGCAGGACGGCACCATCGACGGTGCCGCGGCGGCGCGCAGCCCGCGGGTGCAGCCCGACGGGCGCACCTTCTCCTACCTGCTGCATCAGGGGGAGCAGGAGATCCGCATCGTGCAGACCGACGTGCGCGCCATCCAGCTTGCCAAAGCGGCGCTCTACGCCGGCATCCGCCTGCTGATGGACCGCCTCGGCGTCGAGCAGCTCGACCAGATCATGCTGGCCGGCGCTTTCGGCAGCCACATCGACACCAAGTACGCCATGGTTCTGGGCATGATCCCCGACTGCCCGCTGGAACAGGTCTTCGCGGCCGGCAACGCGGCCGGCACCGGCGCGCGCATCGCCCTGCTGAACCAGGTGGCGCGCGATGAAATCGAGCAGGTCATCCGCAAGGTCGAGAAGATCGAGACCGCGGTGGAACCGAAATTCCAGGCGCATTTCGTCGAGGCCATGGGGATTCCCCACTCCACCGCGAGCTACCCCTGCCTGTCGAAGGTGCTGACACTGCCGGCGCGCAAGCCGCGCAGTTCCGCCAACGACGGCGGCGATGCCGGCGGGCGCCGGCGCCGGCGGCGGGGCTGAGCCTCAGCTAGATTCCCTGGCCCTGCGGGAAGCGGTCGATGGTGAGGCCGTCGAGCGGGATGTCGGTGGACCGGCCCGACAGCAGGTCGGCCAGCAGGCGGCCGGAGCCGGGCCCCATGGTCCAGCCCAGGGTGCCGTGGCCGGTGTTCAGGTAGAGGTTCTCGATCCGGGTCGGGCCGATCAGCGGGCCGCCGTCGGGGATCATC
>DAIQBR010000477.1:1169-2216 GCA_036781105.1 Kiloniellaceae bacterium | reverse complement strand
CGAAGCGTCAGGCGCTGTGAAAGCGGCCGTTGTCGGGCATTCCATGGGCGCGCTGGTGGCACTGGAGACGGCGGCGCGGCATCCCGAGCGTGTCAGCGCGCTGGCGCTGCTCGGCGCGGCGCCGAAGATGCCGGTGCATCCCGACCTGCTGGCGGCGGCGGCGGCCAACGACCACGCCGCCTTCGACCTCATGACCTCGTGGAGCTACGGGCCGGCCGGCCAGCTTGGCGGCGCCCGCGTGCCCGGCTCCTGGCTCATGGGCGGCGGCGAGCGCCTGCTGGAGCGCGTGCGCCCCGGCGTGCTCTCCGCCGACCTCGAAGCCTGCAACGCCTATGGCGACGGCATGGAAAGCGCGGCGAAGATCGCCTGCCCGGCGCTGATCATCATGGGCGCCGAGGACAAAATGACGCCGGCGCGTGCGGGGGCGAAGCTGGCCGCTGCCATGCCCGGCGCGACCTCGGTAGTGATTCCAGGCTGCGGCCACATGATGTTCGCCGAAAAGCCCGACGAAACCCTCCTGAAGACGGTTCTTTAGATCACGATGAGCGATACACCCGAGACACGCGCGAACTCCGCGCACTTCCTCACCATCCCGACGCGCTGGATGGACAACGACATCTACGGCCATGTGAACAACGTGGTCTACTACTCCTACTTCGACACCGTCATCAACGAGTACCTGATCCGCGCAGGCGGGCTCGACATCCACGACGGCAGCGTGATCGGTGTCTGCGCGGAGAGCGACTGCAAGTACCGCGCGTCTTTCACCTTCCCGGAAAACGTCGAGGCGGGCCTGCGCGTCGGGCATCTCGGCAACCGCTCGGTGCGCTACGAGATCGGGCTGTTCAAAGAGGGGCGTGAAGAGGCGGCAGCGGTCGGCAGCTTCGTGCACGTCTTCGTCGAGCGCGCCACCATGAAGGCGGTGCCGATTCCGGATGGGTTGCGTGCGGCACTGGCGAAGCTGCAAGCATAGCCGCCGTCTTCCGCCACACACTCTCATGTCATCCTCGGGCTTGACCCGAGGATCCAGGGCTGCAGGCACCTGCG
>DAIQBR010000477.1:0-1159 GCA_036781105.1 Kiloniellaceae bacterium | reverse complement strand
AACCCTCTCCCGCCAGGGGAGAGGGGAACGCAAATCAATCCGCCGCCAGCCGGTCCAGCCTCAAACGGTCGCGGTTGTCGGTGAGGCGGTAGACGCCGACGAAGACGGCGGTGACGGCGCCCAGCGTGGTGCCGCCGGCGATCATGAACATGATCATGAGCTGGTACTTCACGGCTTCCAGCGGTTCGACGCCGGCGAGGATCTGGCCGGTCATCATGCCGGGCAGCGAGACAAGACCCGTCGCCGCCAGCGAGTTGATGATCGGCATGAGCGCGGTGGTCAGCGCCTGGCGCGTTACCGGCAGCAGGGCGCTGCGCCGGGTGGCGCCGAGGCAGAGCAGGGCCTCGATGCCCGGGCGCTGCTGGCGCGCGCCCTCGGTGAGGCGCTGCAGGCCGAGGGCGATGCCGGTCATGGTGTTGCCCATGATCATGCCGAGCAGCGGCAGCGCGTAGCGCGGGTCGTACCAGGGGTCCGCTTTCACCTGGGTGGTCAGCGCGAAGATCGTTACCAGGGCGGCCGCCATCAGCATGGCCGAGGTGCCGATGCCGTAGGCCCAGACCGGCTGGAAGCCGCGCTCCTGGCGCGCCATGATCTCGCGCCCGGCGAAGAGCACCATGGCGAGCGCGGCAAGCCCGGTCCACCAGGGTGACACCACTTCGAAAAGCTTGGTGAGCACCAGGCCGACCAGCGCCAGCTGCAGCGCGCAGCGCAGGCCGGCGATCAGCAGCTTCTTCTCGATGCGCAGTTGCAGGGCCAGCGACAGCGCCGCCACGCCGAGCAGCAGCGCGGCGGCCAGCGCGAGGTCCCAGTAGTCGAGACGGATGTAGTCGGTCATCGCTATCTCTGCTCTTCCAGCACCGCCTCGCGCAGCCGGCCGCTGTCGATCCAGAAACGACGGTCGGCGACGCGCTCGGCCTGGCGCTTGTCGTGGGTCACCCAGAAGATCGCGAGGCCGTTCGACTGTTTCTCGCGCAAGAGGGACTCCACCGCGGCGGTGGCTTCCTCGTCGAGCGGGCCGGTCGGCTCGTCGAGCAGCAGCACCTCCGGGCGGTGCTCCAGGGCGCGCAGCAGGGCGAGGCGCTGGCGCTCGCCGGTGGAAAGCTGGCTGACGGGGCGTTCGTCGACGTGGGGCGAGATTTTCAGGCGGCGCGCCGGGCCG
>DAIQBR010000476.1:0-2236 GCA_036781105.1 Kiloniellaceae bacterium | reverse complement strand
GAATCTCGCAGGCGCGGTCGGCGCGGAAGTTGGCCATGAACAGGCCGTCGCCGTCAGCCATGCCCTGGTAGTCAGCGATCACCGTCGGCAGCACGAACTCGTCATTGGTCTTGGCGGCATAGCTCTGCTCGACGGCGGCCAGGGCGTCGCCGGCGCGCTCGCCCTCGGCGCTCACCAGGGCGCGGTAGGCCTTCTCGACGCGCGGCCAGCGCTTGTCGCGGTCCATCGCGTAGTAGCGCCCGGAGATCGTGGCGATGGAGGCGCGCGGCGCTTTTTTCTGAAAATCCTTCAGGTAGTCGAGCGCGCTGCGCGGCGGCGTGTCGCGGCCGTCGAGGAAGGCGTGCACGGCGACCGGCACCCCCGCCTCGGCCAGGGTCTCGGCCAGGAAGGCGATCTGGTCCTGGTGCGAGTGGACGCCGCCGGGTGACACGAGACCCATGACGTGCGCGGTGCCGCCGGCCTTCTTCAGCGCCGCGATGGCGTCCTTCAGGGCGGCATTCTCTGCGAAGCTGCCGTCGGCGATGGCGGCGTCGATGCGCGGCAGGTCCTGCATCACCACGCGGCCGGCGCCGAGGTTCATGTGACCCACCTCGGAGTTGCCCATCTGCCCCGCGGGCAGGCCGACCTCGCTTTCCGAGGCGTCGACCAGGGCGTGCGGCATGGCCTCGGAGAGCCGGTCGAGGTTCGGCGTCGGGCCCTCGCAGATCGCGTTGTTCTCGCAGCTCTCGCGGTGGCCCCAGCCGTCCAGGATGCAGAGCACCACGGGACGGGGAACGTCGTCTCGCGAAACAGGGGGCTTGGCGGCTTTGTCGGTCATGGTCGTCTCTGAACTTCAGTCCCGGTGGTAGGGGTGGCCGGCCAGGATGCTCTCGGCGCGGAACAGCTGCTCGGCCAGCAGGCCCCTGACCAACATATGGGGCCAGGTCAGGCGGCCCAAGGAGAGAATGACGTCGGCCGCCTCGCGCACCGCGGGGGAGAGGCCGTCGGCCCCGCCGATGACGAAGGCCACATCCTGCACCGCGTCGTCCTGCCAGCGGCCCAGCAGCTGGGCGAAATCCCGGCTGGTCATCTCGCGGCCGGTCTCGTCCAGGGCGATGACCCGGGCCCCGCGCGGCAGCGCCGCCAGCAGCAGCGCGCCCTCCTGTTCCTTCAGCGCCTCGGGCGGCAGGGCGCGGCGTTCCTCGACTTCCTTCAGGGTAAGGCGCCAGCGCAGTCGCGCGGCATAGTGCTCGTAGAGCGCCTCAGCGGCGCCGGCCTTCATGCGGCCGACGGCCAGCAGCGTAATTCGCATGCATCCACCCGCGCATCGCCGCCAACCGCCTTCGGCGCGGCAACACCCGATCAACCCGCCGCTTCAGCGGAAGCGGCGAGGGGGCACCCTCAGGCGGAGGTTGCGCCCAGTTCCGAGTCCCCGGCGACCGGCACCAGGTTCACGCCCCACATCTTCTCCAGATTGTAGAACGTGCGCACTTCCGGCCGGAAGAGATGGACGATGACGTCGCCGCCGTCGATCAGAACCCAGTCGCAGCGCTCCTGGCCTTCGGCGGCCACACCGTGGATGCCTTCGGCCTTCAGCTTCTCGCGCAGATGATCGGCCATGGCGCCGACCTGCCGCGCCGAGCGGCCGGAGGCGATGACCATGAAATCTGCGATGCTGGATTTGTCGGCGAGTTCGATGACGACGATGTCGTCCGCCTTGTCGTCTTCCAGAGACGACTGGATAACGGAAAGCAGGCGCCGGCTCTGGGCGAGGACGTCCTGCTGTTCGGCCCGGCGGGCCTTGGTCTCTTGCAGTATGACCTTAGATCTCCTGTCTGTTGTTGCTGCGGGACCGGTCTCAGCCGTCACTTCCCTGCGCCGGCTGGCGGGCCCGTATCTCGGTCGCAGACTGGGGGTTCAAACGGCAACGGATGAACGCCCAGGCCGGCGGCCTCGCTTCCGCCAGGTCCCGCGCCGAACGCTCCTTCAGCCGGAACCCGGAAAAAGCCTGCGCTGCTTTGCTTGACAACGCCTTAAAAGAATAGGAGGGGCGGTCGAAAACCGCAACGGGCAGGCTATTAAAGATTTGTGGCCAGTCCTGCCATTGATGAACTTGATTCAAGTTATCTGCGCCCATGAGCCAGACGAAGCGCACCCGCGGCAGCAGATGGGTCAGGGCCCGCAGGGTATCGGCGGTATAGGCGCTGCCCAGCTGGGCCTCCAGGCCGGTCACCAGGATGCGGGGGTCGCGGGCGAG
>DAIQBR010000475.1:1674-2239 GCA_036781105.1 Kiloniellaceae bacterium | reverse complement strand
CCTCGCGCAGCGCCCGCTTGTAGTCGTGCTCGTCGAGCTCGATCAGCTGCGAGAGGGCGTTCAGCACCATCTCCACGTCGCCGGCGTGCTCGCGCACCAGAACGACGCGGAAATTCTGGCGATTGCTCGCCAGCGGCAGGCCGAAGCGGTCGAGGATGCGCCCGCGCGGCGGCGGCAGCAGGCGCAGGTTGATGCGGTTGTCCTCGGCCAGGGTCTTGTAGCGGTCGGCCTCGACCACCTGCAGATAGTACATGCGGCCGGCCAGCCCGGTCAGCAGCAGCGCCTGGGCGCCGCCCAGCAGCAGGGTGCGGCGCGAGAAGGAACGCTGGCGTTCGTTATCTTCGTTTTTCTGCAGCATCGCGGGCGCCTAACGCTGGAACAGCCGTTGGCCGCGCAGGAAGGCCCAGGCGAGGCAGGGGTAGAAGGCCAGGGTGACGAGGTACTGGAAGAACAGCGGCGAGGGCTCGACGTAGGTCAGCATGGCGACGCAGTTGAGCAGCCAGGTGACCGCCAGCGCCGCCGCGGCGACCAGCACGGCGGCGAGGCCGACCAGGCTGTGGAAGGC
>DAIQBR010000475.1:0-1664 GCA_036781105.1 Kiloniellaceae bacterium | reverse complement strand
CAAAGGACGCCGCCAGGAAGAAGCGGTGCTGCCAGACCACCAGGGCATGGGCGATCAGCAGGCCGACGATGCCCGGGCCGATGACGCTGCCGGTGAGGATGTCCTGCACCAGGCCGATGATGAAAACCGCCCAGATCGGCATCAGGTCGGGGCGGTGCACCGACCAGAAGAACACGCCGATGAGGGCGAGCGCCGGGACGATGGGCGAAAGGTCGGCGATCCGCAGCGGGACGAGACTCAGCAGCACCAGCATCATCGTCACGAAGAAGGGGGAGATGCTGCGGGCCACGAGATCCAGGCGATGCCAGAGCCCTTCTTCTTGTCTCACTGCTCGTTCCCGGCAGCCGCTGCCGCGCGGGCCGCTCCCACCTGAGCCTCGAAGTCGAGGATGCCGGTCATCTCGTAGTCGACGATGCGCAGCACTTCCATGTGCGCCCAGTCGACGAAAGGCTTCACGCGGATGCCCTTCTCGCCGACCCCGGAGACCACGCCGATGGGCAGGCCCGGCGGGAAGACGCCGCCGTGGCCGGAGGTGGTCACCCGGTCGCCGACCTTCACCTTGGCGGTCGGGCCGAGGTAGAGCAGCTCAGGGGCGTTGGAGTTGTCGCCGGCCATCACGGCACGGTCGCGGGCGGTGCCGACGACCACCGGCACGCGGCTGTTGATGTCGGTGAGCAGCAGCACACGCGCCGAGCGCTGGCCGACCTCGGCGATGCGGCCGGCAAGGCCCTCGCCGGTAATCGCGGCCTGGCCCTTCTCGACCCCGTTGCGCTCGCCGGCGTTGATCAGAACGGTGCGCACGAAGGCGCCGCCGGGGTCGCCCACCACCCGCGTGGTGATGTAGCGCATCGCCGGATCCGGCACCATGTTGTTGAGGGTGCGCAGGGCAGCGTTTTCCGCCTCCAGGCGGTGCGCCACCGCCTGCCACTGCAGCAGCCGGGCGTTCTGCTCCTTCAGCGCCTGGTTCTCCGCGCTGAGGCGGGTGAAGGCCTCGGCCTGGTCGAGCACACCGGAGAAAGTGTCGACCGGCTGCGACACGACATCGAGGATCGGGGTCACCATATCGGTGACCGCCGTGCGGGTTTCCTCGACGATGAAGGTGTTGGTCCGGCCGATCAGCATGAGCCCGAAGGCCGCGCCGACCAGAAGCAGAAGCGCGAAGCGGCTCGCCCAGGCTTTGAGCGGCGAAGCAACGCGAATTTCTGAGCCGGTCGGTTTGTTCACAGGACCTCCTGTCGCTGCAGCCCCCCAACCAGGCCATCAAGCGACCGATTCGGGCTAAGTTACCGAACCATCACATCAAATACAAATGAAGAAAACGTTGACCCTTAATAGAACGTCAATACATGGAGATCAGGACGTTCTTCAGGACCTTCATTTCCTCCAGGCAGCGGCCGGTGCCGAGCGCGACACAAGACAGCGGGTCGTCGGCAATGGAAACCGGCAGGCCGGTGGAGGCGCGAAGCACGTAATCCATGTTGCCGAGCAGGGCGCCGCCGCCGGTGAGCACGATGCCCTTGTCGACGATGTCGGCGGCCAGTTCCGGGGCGGTGTGCTCGAGGGCGACCTTCACCGCCTCGACGATGGCACCGACCGGCTCGGCCAGGGATTCGGAGATCTGCCGCTCGGAGATGATGAGCTCCTTGGGCACGCCGTTCATCAGG
>DAIQBR010000474.1:0-2262 GCA_036781105.1 Kiloniellaceae bacterium | reverse complement strand
AACAACCATGCTTTCGTCACCGCGGCGGCGGCGCTGGAGCACTACTGGCGCGCACCGGCCTTCGCGCAGGAAATCGCCGCGAAGAGCACGCACCTGCAGACCCGTCTTGACGCGCTGGCCGCGCAGTATGCCGGCGACATCCTGGAGGTGCGCGGCCGGGGCCTGATGCGCGGCTTGCTGTTTGCCGATGCGCAGCAGGCGGCCGCGGTCACCAGCCTCGCCTTCAGCAAGGGGCTGATCATCGAACGTTCCGGACCCTACGACGAGGTCGTCAAGTTCCTCGCGCCGCTGACCATCGCCACGGCCGAGCTGGATGAGGGCCTGGACATTGTCGAATGGGCCATCGGGCGGGTCGTCGGACGGTCGTTGCACGGCAAGGCGCCGGCCTGCGCGCTGAATCCCGCCTTCAACTCACAGGTACCGGCGGCGGCACCGCCTGCCTGAACCGCGTCGCGGCGGCCCGGGCCGTCGCCGCGACGTCACTTCGAGAGGCCGTTTCGGGGAGCCAACTCGATGTCCGTACAGAAAGAACAGAACGTCCGCATCCGGTGGCGTGCCGGGGAGCGGCTCGACCATCTCTTCGAGGCCAAGTGCGACGACCTTGCGAAGACGAACCGGGCAGAGCACCCGGCCGTCATCGAACAGGGAATCCGCTACAGCTACGGCGAGATCGACCGCCGCGCCAACCAGCTGGCGCGGCACCTGATCGCGCGCGGGGTGAAGAGCGGCGACCGTGTCGGCGTTCTGCTGTGCCGTTCCAAGGAGAGCTACATCGCCCTGCTGGCGATCATGAAGGCCAACGCCGCCTTCGTGCCGCTGGATGCCGCTTTCCCCGACGAGCGCATCGCCTTCATCCTGGCGGATGCCGGTGCCTCGGCGATCGTTTCCGTGGAGGCCTTCGCCGGGCGCCTGGCGGCGCTGCCGCAGCCCGCCATCCTGATCGACCGCGAAGAGGCGAGCATCGCCGCCCTGCCGGAGGGCCGGCTGACCGCCGGCGAGCGCGGCGGGTCCGCCGACGAGCTGAGCTACATCATCTACACCTCGGGAACGACCGGCAATCCCAAGGGCGTGGCCATCGAGCACGCCAGCATCTGCAACTTCGTGCGCGTTGCCGCAGAAACCTATGGATACCGTTCGGACGACCGGGTCTTCCAGGGCATGACGGTCGCCTTCGACTTTTCGGTCGAGGAGATCTGGGTGCCGTTCATGGCCGGCGCGACCCTGGTCCCGGGACCGGCGGACACCAGCCTGGTCGGCGAGGACCTGGCCGACTTCCTGGAAGAGCAGGGGGTGACGGCGCTGTGCTGTGTGCCGACGCTGCTGGCCACCATCGAGCGTGACCTGCCGGCTTTGCGCCTGCTGCTGGTCTCCGGCGAAGCCTGTCCGCAGAACCTGGTCGCCCGCTGGCACCGGCCGGGCCGCACCATGCTGAATGCCTACGGCCCGACCGAGGCCACCGTTACCGCCACGCTGACCGAACTGCACCCCGACAGGGCGGTGACCATCGGCTATCCGCTGCCCAGCTACACGGTGGTCATCCTGGACTGCGAAGCGAACGAACTGGTGCCGCTGGGCGGCACCGGCGAGATCGGCATCGCCGGCATCGGCCTGGCGCGTGGCTATATCAACCGTGACGACCTGACCACCGAGAAGTTCATTCCCGACTTCCTGGGTCTCGCCGGCAATCCCTCGCAGCGGATCTATCGGACGGGCGATCTCGGGCGCTTCAATCCCAACGGCGAGATCGAGTACCTGGGCCGCAAGGATACCCAGGTGAAGCTGCGCGGCTACCGCATCGAACTGACGGAGATCGAGTCCGTCATCATGAAGATCCCCGGCATCGCCCAGGCGGTGGTGGACACCTATGAGGTAGCGCCCGGCAGCGTCGAACTGGTGGCCTACTACAGCCTGAAGAAGGGCGCGCGCGGGGTCACCGCGACCAAGATCCTGGCCGCCCTGCGCGACCAGCTGCCGCCCTACATGCTGCCGGCCTATATCGAAAAGCTGCCGCTGATCCCGATGACCAGCAGCCACAAGGCCGACCGCAAGGCCCTGCCGCCGCCGAAGGGCCGGCGGGTCGCGCCGGGCGGCGCGAAGAAGTTCAAGGCCCCCGCCTCGCAGGCCGAAAAGGTGCTCGCCGGCGAGCTGGCGGCGCTGCTGTCGCTGCCCCGGGTGTCGACCAGGGACGACTTCTTCAAGGACCTCGGCGCGCACTCGCTGCTGATGGCGCGCTTCTGCGCGGCGCTGCGGCGCAGCGGCAGC
>DAIQBR010000473.1:0-2276 GCA_036781105.1 Kiloniellaceae bacterium | reverse complement strand
GTCCGCGCAAAACAGGAGCAGGGTAAGTACAAGGACCGCAGCGAGGTCATGGCGCTGCTGATGCATGGCGACGCCGCCTTCGCGGGCCAGGGCCTGGTGCCGGAGACGCTCGACCTGTCGGAGCTCAAGGGCTACCGCATCGGCGGCACCATCCATTTCATCGTGAATAACCAGATCGGCTTCACCACCAACCCGATCAACTCGCGCTCGGGGCCCTATTGCTCCGACGTGGCGAAGATCATCCAGGCGCCGATCTTCCACGTGAACGGCGACGACCCGGAGGCGGTGACCCACGTGGCGCGCATCGCCACGGAGTTCCGCCAGACGTTCTACAAGGACGTCATCATCGACATGTTCTGCTACCGCCGCTTCGGCCATAACGAAGGCGACGAGCCTGCGTTCACCCAGCCGCTGATGTACAAGGCGATCGGCCAGCATCCGACGGTGCGCAAGATCTACGCCGACAAGCTGGTGAAGGAGAGCACCTGCACCGAGGGCGAGACCGAGGGCATGCTGCAGGAATGGAACGACCGCCTGGAGCAGGATTTCCAGGCCGCCAAGACCTACAAGCCCAACAAGGCCGACTGGCTGGAGGGCGCCTGGTCCGGCCTCGACGTGGCACGCGGTTTCGATCCGCGCCGCGGCAAGACGGCGGTGCCCATCGACGTCCTGAAGGAGGTCGGCCTCGGCCTCTGCCGCGTCCCGGCCAACTTCAAGCTCAACCGCAAGATCGCGCGCCAGCTCGACGCCAAGCGCAAGATGATCGAAACCGGCAAGGACATCGACTGGGCGACGGCCGAGGCGCTGGCTTTCGGTACGCTGCTCATCGAAGGCCACCCGGTGCGTCTTTCGGGGCAGGACAGCAACCGCGGCACCTTCTCGCAGCGCCACGCCGCGCTGATCGATCAGGAGACCGAGGAGACCTACAAGCCGCTGGCCCACCTGCGCGACGACCAGGCCCGCCTGGAAATCGTCGACTCGCCGCTCAGCGAGCTGGCGGTGCTCGGCTTCGAGTACGGCTTTTCGCTGGCCGAGCCGCGCGCCCTGGTCGCCTGGGAGGCGCAGTTCGGCGACTTCTCCAACGGCGCGCAGATCATCATCGACCAGTTCATCGCATCGGGCGAGTCCAAGTGGCTGCGCCTCTGCGGCCTGGTCATGCTGCTGCCGCACGGCTACGAGGGGCAGGGGCCGGAACACTCCTCGGCGCGCATCGAGCGTTACCTGACGCTCTGCGCCGAAGACAACATGCAGGTCGTCAACTGCACCACGCCGGCCAACTACTTCCACGTGCTGCGGCGCCAGCTGCACCGCGAGTTCCGCAAGCCGCTGATCGTGTTCACGCCGAAGTCGCTGCTGCGCCACAAGCGCTGCGTCTCCGACCTGGAGTCCTTCGGGCCCGACAGCTGCTTTCACCGGGTGCTCTACTGCGACCAGGTGCCGAGCGATCCCAAGGACGCCAAGCAGGTCGTGCTCTGCTCGGGCAAGGTCTACTACGACCTGCTGGAGGAGCGCGAGAAGCGCGGCATCACCGATATCCACTTCCTGCGCCTGGAGCAGCTCTACCCCTTCCCGGTCGATGCCCTGGCCCAGGAACTGAAGGCCTACAAGCACTGCGACCTGGTGTGGTGCCAGGAAGAGCCGCGCAACATGGGCCCCTGGAGCTTCGTGTCGACCTTCATCGAGGAGGTCGCCGAGGAAGTCGGTTTCGAAAAGCCGCGCCCGCGCTATGCCGGCCGATCCTCGGCCGCCTCGCCGGCGACCGGTTCCCACCGGCGCCATGTCGAGGAACAGGCGGCCCTGGTCGACGACGCGCTCACTCTTGGCAAGAAGCGCATGGGCCGTATCGAGTCGCGGCGCGCCCAGAGCGAGGGACGGCTGAAGCCGGCCGGCAAGGGGCAGGCTGCCGAGTAGAAGCGAGGTCGTCTAGAAGGATGCGAGCCGCGGTCGGCGGCACGCAAGCGTGGCTTTGAACGAGTGCGCCCCGAAGAGCGCGCGAGAGAGCGAGAGTCGGAATGGCTACAGATATCGTGGTGCCCACCCTGGGCGAGTCGGTCAGCGAGGCGACGGTTGCCCAGTGGCTGAAGCAGCCCGGTGACGCGGTCGCCGTGGACGAGCCGGTGGTGGAGCTGGAAACCGACAAGGTGACGTTGGAGGTCAACGCTTCGACTGCCGGCGTGCTGTCGGAAGTGGTCGCCGAGGCCGGAGCCAACGTCGAGGTGGGCGCGCTGCTCGGCCGCATCGGCGAGGGCGACGGGGCCGCGGCCAAGGCCCCCGCA
>DAIQBR010000472.1:0-2290 GCA_036781105.1 Kiloniellaceae bacterium | reverse complement strand
GAAGTACGTCGAGTTCGGCGGCCCCAACGGCGGCGACGGCGGGCGCGGCGGCGACATCGTCTTCGAGGCGGTCAACGGCCTGAACACCCTCATCGACTTCCGCTACAGCCAGCACTTCAAGGCCAAGCGCGGTGAGGGCGGCAAGGGCAAGAACATGACCGGCGCCGCCGCGCCGGACCTGGTGATCCGGGTTCCCGCCGGCACCCAGATCCTCAGCGAGGACAAGGAGACGGTGCTGGCCGACCTCACCGAGGTGGGCCAGCGCATCGTCTTCCTGAAGGGCGGCGACGGCGGCTTCGGCAACACCCGCTTCAAGTCCTCGACCAACCAGGCGCCGCGCCGCGCCGACCCCGGCTGGCCGGGCGAGGAGATGTGGGTCTGGCTGCGCCTGAAACTCATTGCTGATGCCGGCTTGGTCGGGCTGCCCAACGCCGGCAAGTCGACCTTCCTCTCTGCCGTGTCGCGCGCCCGCCCCAAGATCGGCGACTATCCCTTCACCACGCTGCACCCCAACCTGGGCGTGGTCAGCGTCGGCGAGAACGAGTTCATCGTGGCCGACATCCCCGGCCTCATCGAAGGCGCCCATGAAGGCAGCGGCCTGGGCGACCGCTTCCTCGGTCACATCGAGCGCTGCGGTGTGCTGCTGCACCTGATCGACGGCACCCAGGACGATGTCGCCGCGGCCTACCGCACCGTGCGCCACGAACTGGAAGCCTACGGCGCCGGCCTGGAGGACAAGGTCGAGGTGGTCGGCCTCAACAAGATCGACGCCCTGGACGAGGAAACCCGCGACGCCAGGCTGGCTGAACTGAAAGAAGCTTCGGGAGCCGAGGTGCTGTGCCTGTCCGGCGTTTCCGGCGCCGGCATCGACGCCGTGGTGAAGCGCCTGTGGCAGCACATCACCGAGGCGCGCCTGAAAGAGCGCGAGGCGGCGGAAACCGCCGAAGAGGAGGGCTTCCGGCCATGACCGGCCCCGCCTCACGCGCCCCTTCCTCACAAGACGGAGCCGCCGAGGACAGCCGGCACGACCTTGCCAGCGCCCGGCGGCTGGTGGTGAAGATCGGCTCGGCCCTGCTGGTCGACGAGGAGCGCGGGGCCATCCGCCGCGCCTGGCTGGACGCGCTGACCGACGACGTCGCCGCCCTGATGCGGCGCGGCACCGAGGTGCTGCTGGTCTCCTCCGGCGCCATCGCCGTCGGCCGCCGCCACCTGGGCCTCATGCAGAAGACCCTGCGGCTGGAGGAAAAGCAGGCCGCCGCCGCCACCGGACAGATCCGCCTCGCCCACGCCTATCAGGAATCCCTCGCCCGCCACGACATCACCGTGGCGCAGATCCTGCTGACCCTGGAAGACACCGAGGAGCGCCGCCGCCACCTGAACGCGCGCGCCACCCTCACCACCCTGCTGCGCCTCGGCACCCTGCCGGTGATCAACGAGAACGACACCGTGGCGACCAGCGAGATCCGCGTCGGCGACAACGACCGCCTGGCCGCCCGGGTCGCCGCCATGCTGGGCTGCGACACCCTGGTGCTGCTGTCGGACGTCGACGGGCTCTACGGCGCCGACCCGCGGCAGAACCCCGAGGCCCGCTTCATTCCGGAAGTGGCCGAGATCACCCCGGAGGTCGAGGCCATGGCCGGGGTGGCGGCCAGCGGGTTTTCCAACGGCGGCATGATCACCAAGCTGACCGCCGGCAAGATCGCCACCGCCGCCGGCTGCCGCATGGTCATCGCCAACGGCCACGTCCAGCACCCCCTGAAGGCCGTCGAGGAGGGCGCGCGCTGCACCTGGTTCCTCGCCGCCGTGGAGCCGCGCACCGCCCGCAAGCGCTGGATCGCCGGCAGCCTGAAGCCGGCCGGCAAGCTGCTGGTCGACGCCGGCGCCCTGAAAGCCCTGAAAAGCGGGAAGTCGCTGCTGCCGGCGGGGGTCACCGCCGTCGACGGCCGCTTCGAGCGCGGCGATGCCGTGGTGGTCTGCGACCCCGCCGGCCAGGAGGTGGCGCGCGGCCTGGCCGCCTACTCCGCCGCCGACGCGCGCCGGATCATGGGCCACAAGAGCCGTGAAATCGAAGCCATTCTCGGCTACCGTGGCCGGGAAGAGCTGATCCACCGCGACGACCTCGTGGTGAGCTAAACAGCCGGAAATAGGGAGTTTTCAGCCATGTCCGCCGAAGCGGCCCCCAAGCAGGGATTTGGGCAGCAGGAAGATCTGCAGGCGACCATGACCGACCTCGGCCGGGCCGCCCGCGCGGCTGCGGCGGAGCTCGCCCTGGCAAAGCCGGAGGCCAAGG
>DAIQBR010000471.1:0-2301 GCA_036781105.1 Kiloniellaceae bacterium | reverse complement strand
ATCTGACCGGCGGCCAGCGCCTCGGCGACCAGCGCATTGGCCCGGCCGGTGTTGATGCCCACCAGGGCCGCGCCCGCGTCGCCGGGCACCTCGACCAGCTCCCAGGACCAGCGCAGCTTGCGCTTGGGATTGTCGGCCGGCGACAGCCAGACCCGGGCGCCGGGGGTGGCCAGCCCCAGCATGGAGCCGGGATTGGCGCAGTGCGCCACCACCTGCCGGCCGTCCTCCAGGCGGATGTCAGAGAGGAAGCGCTTGTAGCGGCGCTCCAGGCGGCCGGGGATCAGGGGGGCTGGAAACTGCATGGCGGCACTCTCGTTCACATTTTTGTGGGCACATTTCTGTGGGCACATTTCTGTGGGAACCATCGCCCTACCGGCAGGTTCTCCCCTTCGCCCGGCTCACCGGCAAGGTGCCTGGGGCGGCACGGGCTTGCAACTTGGGGGGCTTGCAACTTGGGGCCGGGACCGCCACTCTGCCATGCGGTAATTCTGCCAGCTCCCCCGGCGGCCCCCCGCCTCCCAAGGAACCGCTCATGACCGCGCTTTCCTCCCTCAGATCAGCTAGCGTCTTCGCCGCCGGGCTGCTGCTGCTGGCGGCTTGCGCGACGGAGCCTTCGGCACCCGCGCCCTCCGGCGGGGTCACCACCGGCGGGGCACTGCCGCCGCCGGCGGCGGGCGAGAATACCTCGGGCGGCAGCCTGCCGGTCGCGCCCTCGGCGCCGCTGCCCCCGGCCAGCGGCGAGCCCGCCTCCGGCGAGCCCGCCTCGGGCGAGCCGGTCATCGTGAAGGGCCCGGACGGCACCACCTGGGCGACCGACCCGCGGACCTCCCAGGAGATCTACCAGGCGGACATCGAGGACTGCTACAGCTACGCTGTGGCCCAGACGCGGCGCGACGCACAGCACATCGACGATCGCAACGCCGGCATCGACACGCTGACCAACCAGTCGCCCTATTCCGGGCTGCGCCAGCGCGTGGACGAGTACGACCTGCGCAACCGGCGCTCCGGCCTGATGTCCTCCTGCATGGAGTCGAAGGGTTACGCACGGGCAGACACCGTGCTGCCACGCCTGGAATTCTGATCTCGATGGCGCAAGAGGCCGAGGCCGGGTCTTCCGATCCGGGACTGTCCAAATCAGGGGCCAAGGTTACCGCCTGCCTGCTGATCATCGGCAACGAGATTCTCTCCGGCCGCACCCAGGACAAGAACGTCGCCTTCATCGGCCAGCGCCTGAACGACCTCGGCATCCGCCTCATGGAGGTGCGCGTGCTGCCGGACGTCGAGGCGGTGGTCGTCGCGGGCCTCAACGAGGTGCGGCGGCGCTTCGACTACGTCTTCACCACCGGCGGCATCGGCCCGACTCACGACGACATCACGGCGGAATGCGTGGCCAAGGCCTTCGGCCGCCCGCTGATCGTGAACCCCGAGGCGCGCGCCATCCTTGAAGCCTGGTACCCGCCGGGCGAACTGACCGAAGCGCGGCTGCGCATGGCGCGCACGCCGGAGGGCGCCGTGCTGATCGAGAACCCGGTCAGCAAGGCCCCCGGCTTCCAGGTCGAGAATGTCTTCGTGATGGCCGGCATCCCCAACATCATGCAGGCGATGTTCGCCAGCCTGCAGCACCGCCTGGCCGGCGGCGAACCGCTGCGGTCGCGCAGCGTCAGCGTCGAGATGGGCGAAAGCTTCGTTGCCGGGGGGCTCGCACGGCTCCAGGAACGCTATGCCGAGGTCGAGATCGGCAGCTATCCCTTCAACCGCGCCGGCGTCCACGGCACGCGGCTGGTGCTGCGCGCAACTGACGACGGCCTGCTCGACGCAGCAGCGGCCGAACTGGAAAGCCTGCTCGCCGAACTCGGCGCGCGCCATGCCTGGGAAGACCCGGCTCCCCTCGCAGGGGAGCAGCAGCGCAGTGCCTGATGCAGGAGAGCGGCCGGCCCGCGCGCGCAGCCACGGCAGACGGGGGCGGGCGTGATCGGGGAAGTCCCGCCGACGGACCTGCTGCCGCTGGTTTTCACCACGGCGCTGGTGGTCTACGTCCTCGCCATGGGCAGCGTCGACCTTGCCCGCTCCGTCATCCGCATTGCCGCGCTGGTCTGTGCCGCCTTCTGCCTGGCGGTATGGGGCGCCGCCGCCCTGAACACCGCCACCTGGGGCGCGGCGGTGATCGAGGAATTCTATGCCACCGCAATTCTCTCCCGCCCCCTCGGCGCGCCGGGCGCGGGCGGGCTGCTGGTGGTGCTGGCGGTGGCTATGCTCGCCTGGGCGCTGCGTGAGTTCCGCCGCTTCAGGCTGACGCGTCTC
>DAIQBR010000470.1:0-2367 GCA_036781105.1 Kiloniellaceae bacterium | reverse complement strand
TCACTGACGACAGCGCGGCGATCTTCGCGGCGCCGCAGATCGACGTGGTGATCGACGCCACCGGCCACCCGCCGGCGGGCATCCGCCACGCCCGCGCGGCACGCCAGAGCGGCAAGCACATGGTGATGGTGAACGTCGAGGCCGATGCCCTGGCCGGCCCGCTGCTGGCAGCGGAGGCGGCCGAGGCCGGCACGGTCTACAGCCTCGCCTACGGCGACCAGCCGGCGCTGATCGCCGAGATGGTGGACTGGGCGCGGGCCTGCGGCTTCCCCGTCGTCGCGGCGGGCAAGGGCACCAAGTACCTGCCGTCCTACCACGAACTGACGCCCGACGACGTCTGGGACCACTACGGCATCACCGCCGAAGAGGCCGCTGCCGGCGGTATGAACGCGCAGATGTTCAATTCCTTCATGGACGGCACCAAGTCGGCCATCGAAATGGCCGCCGTCGCCAATGCCTGCGACCTGCAGCCGGCACCGGACGGCCTGGAATTTCCGCCGGTCGCCTGCGACGACCTCGCCGAGGTGCTGAAGCCGCGCGCCGAGGGCGGCGTGCTGGTGCGCAAGGGGCAGGTCGAGGTGATCTCCAGCCTGGAGCGCGACGGCCGGGCCATCGAGCGCGACCTGCGCTGGGGCGTCTACGTCGTCTTCGAGGCACCGAGCGACTATGCCCGGCGCTGTTTCCGGGAATACGGCCTGGCGACCGATTCCAGCGGGCGCTATGCCGCCATGTACAAGCCCTATCACCTGATCGGGCTGGAACTCGGCATCTCGGTGGCCCACGCGGCCCTGCACGGCCAGCCGACCGGCACCGCGCGCGGCTGGCGCGGCGACGTGGTGGCCACCGCCAAGCGCGACCTCGAGGCCGGCGAGGTGCTGGACGGCGAGGGCGGCTACACGGTCTGGGGCCGGCTCGCCCCGGCGGCCGCTTCCCTGGCCGCCGGCGCCCTGCCGCTGGGCCTCGCCCAGGGCGTGAAGCTGGTACGGCCGGTCGCCCGGGGCCAGGGCCTCACCTGGGCCGATGTGGCGGTCGATGAGGCGGACGGCACGGTGGCGGCGCGCCGCGAGATGGAGCGGCGCTTTGCCGCAAGAGTAGAACAGGCCGCTGAATAGAAACTCATGTCGTGCGGTTGTGCGGCCTGTTCCTCCCGCTAAAGGGCTAGAAGGACTGCACCTTTAGAATTCCTCGCCTGTGGCAAAACCCACCGCGGCTTTCCTGCGACTGACGGAGACTGGTGTCCGTTCGGAACCATCCGAACCGCTCCGATGTTGGCAAGAGTGTCCCCCCTGCGGCGTCGGAGCCGTGGAACAGGAGCCGCAAGCCATGCGCAAGAACCCGTCTTTCCCGCAGTCCCGCGCCGCCCGCGCCGGCACACGGCGCTTCGCCGTTGCCTCGGCCGCCTTGCTGGCATTTGTCGGCGTCCTGACGGTTGCCGGCCTGCCGGCGGCCGCCCAGTCGCCGCAGTGCGGTGCCCGCGAAGCCGTGCTCGATCGCCTGTCGGCCAAGTACGGCGAGCAGCCGGTCAGCATCGGCGTCACCGCCACCGGCAGCCTGCTGGAAGTGCTGGCGAGCCCGGAGGGCAGCTGGACCATCGTCGTGACGGTGCCCGGCGGCCCGACCTGCCTGGTGAGTTCCGGCGACGGCTGGCACAACGCCCCGGTTCAGATCGCCGAGGAGCCGCGCGTTTAGGCTTCGCCGTCAGGCGGCGGTTTCGAAGGCGGGCACCGAGCGCGCGAGGCCGCCGAAGAGATCCAGCATGCAGCTGCGCCAGGCGCGCAACTCCTTGTCTTCCGGCCCGAGGAGATCACGGTCGCAGACCGAGCGGGCCCACTGAAAATCCGCGAAAACAAGATAGTCGGCATAGCCCGGCCGCTCCCCGCAGAGAAACGAGGTCTCCGCGAGGCGCTGGCGCAGCGGTTCCAGCACCGGCTGCAGCGCTTCCATGTAGACGGCGCGGCGCGTCGTCATCTGCTCGATGGTAAGGCCGAATTTCGCCTCGCGGGTCTGGCGGTAGTAGGCGCGGTCCTCGGGGCAGGCCACGGCCAGCAAGTAGGGGATCAGGATCGGTGCCAGGGCGCGCTCCAGGCTGTGATCGACCCAGTGATTGAACAGCCGTGTGAGGGCACGCCCGCCGGCGCCGCCGAACAGGCTCGGCGCCTGCGGATAGGCGTCCTCCAGATGGCAGGCGATGGCCCAGCTGTCGTGCACCACGGTCTGCCCGTCGACCAGCAGCGGCACCCTGGTCTGGCCGCTGAAGGCCACCTTGTCGGCTTCGCTGAACGTGATGGCGCGGATCTCCGGGGTCACGTTCTTGTGAGCGAGCGCCAGGCGTGCGCGCCAGCAAAACGGGCTGGGACGCCGGTCGTC
>DAIQBR010000469.1:2149-2372 GCA_036781105.1 Kiloniellaceae bacterium | reverse complement strand
CAAAGAAGTACCTGACCACAAGGTACACGGCAGGCGGCGCGGCCGGCGGTTGAGGTCTGGCGCGACGTGCTGGAAGCCGGCTATCCCGGCGACCCGGAGCAGCCCTTTCTCACCTTGACGCCGGCGCGCCACGGCACCGACGGTTTCTTCATCGCGATCCTCGAGCGTAGCAAGGAGGCCGCATGAGCGATCTCGTGGTCCTGCGCCCGGCGCTGCCGCGCGA
>DAIQBR010000469.1:0-2113 GCA_036781105.1 Kiloniellaceae bacterium | reverse complement strand
CGGGGCTGCCGCGCGACGCGGACGACATCGCCCGGGTCCACGTGGAGACCTGGCAGAGCACCTACGCGGGCCTGGTGCCGACCGGCTACCTCGCGCGCATGAGTGTCGCGCGCTCCTCGCCGCAGTGGCACCGCGCTGCCGCCAAGGCCGAGAAGGGCAACGACCTGATGGTGGCGGAGATCGACGAGCAGGTCGTCGGCTTCGTCTCCTTCGGGCCGACGCGCAACCCGGAGATGCCGTTCAGCGGCGAGGTCTATGCGCTCTACGTGAACATCGACTGGCAAGGCCAGGGGCTGGGCCGCCGCTTGCTGGCGACCGCCCTGGAGGCGCTGCACAAGGAAGGCCACCGCGGCGCCATGGTCTGGGTGCTGGCCGCCAATCCGGCGCGCTTCTTCTACGAGGCCATGGGCGGCGCGCGCGCCGGCGAGCGCTTCGAGGAATTCGCCGGCACGCAACTGGAAGAAATCGCCTACGGCTGGCCGGACATCGAATCCTGGCTGGCCCAGACGAAGAGCTAGAACAAGCAGACGAAACATCGGGCGCGACAAGGTAGCCACTTCATGACCGACCGCATTCTTATTCTCGACTTCGGGTCCCAGGTGACCCAGCTCATCGCGCGGCGGGTGCGCGAGAGCGGCGTCTACTGCGAGATCTTTCCCTTCAACGTCGACCCGGCGCGCATCGCCGAGTTCGACCCCAAGGGCATCATCCTCTCCGGCGGCCCCGCCTCGGTCACCGGCAGCGACACGCCGCGCGCACCGCAGGAAGTCTTCGACTCGGGCCAGCCGGTCCTCGGCATCTGCTACGGCCAGCAGACCATCTGCGCGCAGCTGGGCGGCGTGGTCGAGGGCTCCGACCACCAGGAGTTCGGCAAGGCCTTCGTCGAGATGAAGGACGACTGCATCCTCACCAAGGGCGTCTGGGCGCCCGGCGAGCGCCACCAAGTGTGGATGAGCCACGGCGACCGCGTGGTGAAGCTGCCCGAGGGCTTCAAGGTCTACGGCACCTCCGAGGGCGCGCCCTTCGCCGTGGTCGCCGACGAAGACCGCCGGATCTACGCCGTGCAGTTCCACCCGGAGGTGGTGCACACGCCGGACGGCGCGCGGCTGCTGGCCAACTTCACCCACCAGGTCTGCGGCTGTTCCGGCGACTGGACCATGGCGGCCTTCCGCCAGCAGGCCGTCGACGCGATCCGCAAGCAGGTCGGCACGTCACGGGTCATCTGCGGCCTGTCGGGCGGCGTCGACTCCTCGGTCGCCGCGGTGCTGATCCACGAAGCCATCGGCGAGCAGCTCACCTGCATCTTCGTCGACCACGGCCTGCTGCGCCTCGACGAGGCCGCGCAGGTGGTGGAAGTGTTCCGCCACCACTACAACATCCCGCTGGTGCACCGCGACGCCAGCGACCTCTTCCTCGGCAAGCTGGACGGCGTCGACGATCCGGAGAAGAAGCGCAAGATCATCGGCGGCACCTTCATCGATGTTTTCGAGGAGGAGGCCGCGAAGATCGGCGGCGCCGACTTCCTGGCCCAGGGCACGCTCTATCCCGACGTGATCGAATCGGTCTCCTTCACCGGCGGGCCGAGCGTCACCATCAAGTCGCACCACAACGTCGGCGGCCTGCCGGACCGCATGAACATGAAGCTGGTCGAACCCTTACGCGAACTCTTCAAGGACGAGGTGCGCGAGCTGGGCCGCGAGCTGGGCCTGCCCGAGACCCTGGTCGGGCGCCATCCCTTCCCGGGGCCGGGCCTCGCCATCCGCATCCCCGGGCCGGTCAGCCGCGACAAGGCCGAGATCCTGCGCAAGGCCGACGCGGTCTACCTCGACGCCATCCGCAAGGCCGGGCTCTACGACGCCATCTGGCAGGCCTTCGCCGTGCTGCTGCCGGTGAAGACCGTCGGCGTCATGGGCGACGCGCGCTCCTACGACTACGTCTGCGCCCTGCGCGCCGTCACCTCCACCGACGGCATGACCGCCGAGAGCTACCCCTTCGACCACGATTTTCTTGCGGGCGTCGCCACCCGCCTCATCAACGAGGTCCGCGGCATCAACCGCGTCGTCTACGACGTGACCTCCAAGCCGCCGGGGACGATCGAGTGGGAGTAGCGCGC
>DAIQBR010000468.1:0-2422 GCA_036781105.1 Kiloniellaceae bacterium | reverse complement strand
TCAGACCATGACGCCTCTGGACGGCGACTACAGCCAGGACATGAACCTCAAGGCACTGGTCCGCAACCGCATCGCCGACGGGCCCGATGACGGCCGCTGGATCCGCACCACCCTGCCCTGGCTGCGCCTGGGCAGCGGCGAGTTGGATACCCGCGACCTGAACCGGCTCGGCGAGCGCGCCGAACCGCTGCTGAAATTTCTGTCCACCGGCACCTTGAGCCGCATCGAGGACGGTGAAATCACCGACACGCGGATCGCCGATCAGGCGCTCTATGAGGAGCTGGTGGAGCGCTTTGGCGACAAAGTGCAGCAATTGCTCGATCAGGCCACCGCCACGGCGGTCCCTCTGCCCGACGACCCCCGCCCCGGCGACACTTGGCGGGCGGAGGCCGCGCTTTGGGGGCTGCCCAGCATCACCGCCGACTATGAAGTGTTGGGCCGGGACGGCGACCGGGTATTGATCAAACTTACCCTGGACGGTGACGGCGTCACCGGCCAGGCGCGAATGATCGCCCGCTGGCCCTCCGGCATGCCCGAAGCCCTGCGCCTGCACAGCGCGGTGACCCTGGCGGAGCAGAACGCGCGGGTGGAGCAGCGCCTGCTGCTGATCAGCCAAACCCATTACCCCTACCCGGTAAAGGACTGGGATGTGGATCCGATACAGGCGGAAATGCAGGCGGATTACACCAAGCGCCGGCTGGCCGATCCGATCTTCATGGAGGCCGAGACGCTTCAGCCCCTGCAGAGCGCCGAACCTGTGAATACCTTGCTCGACAGCCTGGAGGACAGCCTGTTCTATCGGCCCGACGAGCACCGCCTGGTCACCACCGGGGATTGGATGCTGGCCACCCCGTTACAGCAACAGACCAGTTTTCATCTCACCGGCCTTCAGGGCGACGCGCCGGCGGGCCTGACCATGAACCGCCTGGCCGAATCCGGCGGCTTCTATGGCCTGGCGGACCCGGGCCCGCAGGACCTGGGCCGCGACCTGCTTATTCCTATTCCCAACCACCCGATGCCGAGCGGCGAGCCGATCACCGTTGACGGCCAGGCCAGCCTCTGGATACCGGGGGAATCGGTCACCGTCCGTCAAGGCGATGCCCTGCCCGAGGGCGCCCGGGTACTGGAATGGAAAGAACGGCGCGTCGACTTACGTCTGGAAAACGAAGGACGGCTGAGCGCCCGCCCCCTGGGCGCTGAGGGCGAACTTCTCGACTTCGCGGTGGTGTATCGCGCCCCGAATCAAGCGGATACCTCCGCGGCAACCTTCGTCAACCGGCTGACGCTGGGCATGCCGCCAGCGCGGGTCAGTCTGCTCACCAAAGCCCCCATCGCGGCGCTGCGGCTGACGCCGCTGCAGCGGCAAGGGCGGTCTCTGACCTTCACAGTGCGACCGCTGCCCGACGAGCCGATGCGCGATCCCGGCGGCGTGCGGCACGACATATCACCATTGCCGCCGGTCCCGGATCGGCCCGGCGGCCTGCTGAAACAGATCAAACTGCGCGGCCAGGACCAAAACCGGCTGCGCGTCACCGGCCCGTCGGGCCTGCGCCTGTGCACCCTGACCCCGGCAGACGGCAGCGCCCATCACGGCACGCCCCTGCACTTTACCTGGGCCGGCGGCGACCGGCATAAGGACACTCGGCCCGGCTTCGAATTGCGCACCGAGGACGACCAGATCCGCTACTTCTACGGCCGCGAAATCACCTTCGAAGTACGCTGCCCCGGCGAGGTGGAGACCGTCACCCTGACCCCGAAGGCCCCCGGCTGCGCGCGCTTCGTGGACCACAACGGCGTGGTGCTGGACGATGACTGCGGCGGTATCGAGCATCTCGATTACGCCGCGCTCGATGCCACCGGTCTGGCACTACAGCCACTTGGCGACGACGACCAAGGCGTGCGGCGCTTCTGGGGGCCGGTCGAATCGGTTCGCTTCCTGCGTGGGCGGGACGAACAACGCCGTACCCTGACGGCGGAACTGCCGGAGTTGCCACAATGAGACACCGTCCCTTGCTTGCCCTGGCCACCGGGCTGCTGATGCTGGCCGGCGCCGGCCACGCCGAGCGCCGCTATTTCAGCCAGTACGATAACCCCGCGAAGGACCCCGAGAAGGCCCTTTATTACGTGGACGTGCCACTGCCGGAAAACCCCGAGGGCCCCGGCTATCTGTACCGCGCCCATTACCGCGAAAACGACGCGCTCTACGCTGAAGGAGCACGGGCCGGCGCCGGCGAGGACGCGGACTGGTTCGGCGACTGGCGCTATCTGTATCCGGACGGCAGTATCAAACAGCGGGGCCACAGCGACGACCAGGGCCGCCTGCACGGCGAGGTGACCTCCTATTTCGAGAACGGCCAGATCGAAAAGCTCAAGCCCTACACCGCCGGCAAACTCGACGGCACCGAAAAGCGCTACGACGAAG
>DAIQBR010000467.1:0-2458 GCA_036781105.1 Kiloniellaceae bacterium | reverse complement strand
AGAAGGGATTGAGCCGGGTGCCGAGGGCCAGCACCACGTCGGCCTTGGCGATCAGCTCCATCGCCGCCTTGGAGCCGTTGTAGCCCAGCGGGCCGGCGAACAGCGGGTGCGAGCCGGGGAAGGCGTCGTTGTGCTGATAGCCGCAGCAGACCGGCGCGTCGAGCCGCTCGGCCAGCGCCTTGGAGGCCGGGACCGCCCCGGCGAGGATCACGCCGGCGCCGTTCAGGATAACCGGGAACTTCGCCTTGGAGAGGATGGCCGCCGCCTCGGCGATGGCCCGCTTGCCGCCGGCCGGGCGCTCCAGGCGCACGATCTGCGGCAGCTCGATGTCGATGACCTGGGTCCAGTAGTCGCGCGGCACGTTGATCTGGGCCGGCGCCGAGCCGCGCCAGGCCTTCTCGATGACCCGGTTCAGCACCTCGGCGATGCGCGAGGGATCACGCACCTCCTCCTGGTAGCACACCATCTCGCGGAACATCGGCATCTGGTCGACTTCCTGGAAGCCGCCCTGGCCGATGGTCTTGTTGGCCGCCTGGGGGGTCACCAGCAGCATCGGCGTGTGGTTCCAGTAGGCGGTCTTCACCGCGGTCACGAAGCCGGTGACGCCGGGGCCGTTCTGGGCGATGGCCATGGCCATCTTGCCGGTCGCCCGGGTGTAGCCGTCGCAGATCAGCCCGCCGTTGGTCTCGTGCGCCACGTCCCAGAAGGTGATGCCGGCCTGGGGGAAGAGGTCGGAGATCGGCATGAAGGCCGAGCCGATGATGCCGAAGCCGTGCTCGATGCCGTGCATCTGCAGGACCTTCACGAAGGCCTCTTCCGTCGTCATCTTCATGCCAGGGTCCTCTCTCATGGATTGTGCCCGGACCACGATCACCGGGCCAGAGGGCAGCGCGCCGCCGGAGGTTTCCGGCACCGGGCCCGATATACGACACCCGCCCGGCCACCCCCAAGGGCCAGATAGGGGGGCGCGATGGAGCCAAGCCTGCGCCCCCCTCCCCGCACCTGCCCGCAGCACCGGCCTCGCACCGAATATTCCAGGCGCACATGCACGACGCTTGGCCCCAAAGGCTTGATTTCTTTGCCTTGCAGCCCGCCGTGCCGGGACTTTCGCCGCTCCGGCAACTTGCCTCCGCCAGACTCTTGTGGCCGAGCGGGCGTGAAATCGCGGCCGGTTTCGGCTTAAACTGGAGGGAACTCATAGGAGCGGAAGACGGTTCAACCTGCACGTTCTCCTCCGCCGACACCTCTCAGGGAGAGATTCCGTGCCAGACGAGACCCAGTCCCCAGCGCCTGCCCCCACCAGCCGACGGCGCCGGCTCGCCATAAAGTTGGGTATCGGCTTTGCCGCCGCGCTGAGTCTCTTCCTGCTCGTGGTTTTCGTCCTGCCCTCGCCGCTCGCGCGCTATGTCATTGACAGCCAGCTCGAAAATCTCGGGATTCAGCACGACGGGATCGACACGGTCGACATTGACCTGTGGAACAGCCATGTGCGCGCCGGCCCCGTGACTTTCCACTCGGGCGAGGCGCAGCGCGGGCAGATCGGCGAGACCGGTTTCGACTACAGCTTCACCGCGTTCTTCAAGGGACGCGCCTTCGTGCAGACCTTCTACCTGCACGGCGTCGACCTCTACATCGCGCGCCTGCAAGACGGGTCCATCGAGATCAACGGCATCAACCTGCGGGAAATCGGCGGACCGCAGGACGAAACCGCCGCGGCGGAACAGGCGCCCGACCAAGAAGGTCCGGTCTTCCAAGTCGGCGTGGAGCGGTTCGAATTCGCCGACAGCCAACTGGTCTTCGAAGACGTCAGCGGCGGCACCCTGAGCATCGAGGTCGAGCGCCTGACGCTCGACCGGCTGCTGACCTGTACACCGGAAGAGCCGACGACCTTTGCCCTGGAAGGCCGGCTGAACGAGATGGACATCGCCTTCGACGGCACCGTGGTTCCGCTCGGCGATCCTCTGCGTTTCACCTTCAACAGCCGCGTCAGCGGTATCACTCTCGATCGCGTGGCCCGCTTCATCGGGCCGACCGGGTTGGCAAAGCAAGAGGGCAGTGTGAATACCGAGGTCCACTACGCCTATGCCATCCACAGCGACGGGCGTATCGAAGGCACGGTTGACGGCACCTATACTTTCAACGGCTTCGAGATCGCCACCTCGGAAGGCGCGACGGTTACACTCGGCAAGGCACTCTTGAAAGTGGATCTCGAACAGGAGCTGCTGCCAGAAGGCAGCGCTTCCGCCACCGGGCAACTGCGCCTGGAGGCGTCACCCCTGTCGATAACCAGCGCCGCAGGCGACGCGGTAGAGATCGGTGAGGTGGAGCTGGCGTTCAGCGATCTGCACTTCGCAAAGGGCCTCGAGCGGCGACGGCGCCTGCTCGAAGACGAAGCAGCCGGGAGCACCACACCGGTAGCGGACCGGCGCGCGCCCAGCATCGTGGAGCTGATGATCGG
>DAIQBR010000466.1:0-2467 GCA_036781105.1 Kiloniellaceae bacterium | reverse complement strand
CTTCTTGTCGGCACGGTCGTTGGCGCAGAGCACCGTCATGCCGCGGCCGACGGCCGCGGGCGTGTTGGGCATGGCGCGCACGATGGGGGTTTCGGCCCCCAGCACCGCCTCGAAACCGGCGATGCGCCAGCCCGCGGCGATGGAGAGCGCCGCCGCCCCGCGGCCGGCGAAGACCTTGTAGGCCGGCAGCGCCTCGGCCAGCATCTGCGGCTTCACGGCGAAGACGACGAGGGCCGGCTTCAGGTCGTCAGGCAGATCGGCGGCGGCGGCCGCGTGATGCACGCCGCGGGCGATGACGCCCTGCAGGGGATCGGCGAAGGGCTCGACGATCCAGACGTCGGCGGGGCTGAGGCCGCGGGCGAGCCAGCCTTCCAGCAGTGCCCCGCCCATCTTGCCGCAGCCGACCAGCAGCAGCGGTCCTTTGAGATTCATACTACGACGTCACCACAGGCTTGCAGTCGCCGCAAGCCTAGGCTTCGCCCACGGTCTCCAGCAGGGCTGCATCCAGGGCCTCGCGCACCGGCGAACCGCCCCAGACCACCATCTGCAGCGCCGGGTAGATACGGTCGCACTCCATCAGCGCCGCCTCCACCAGGTCTTCGAGCTGCTCTACCGAGGCGCCGGAGACGCCGCGCAGCGGGATGGTGTGGCGGTACATCACCGCCCCTTCTTCCGCCATGAGGTCGAAATGGCCGAGCCACAGGCGCTCGTTGGCGTGGGCCAGCAGGTCGCAGACCTCCTGGCGGCGCGCCTCGGGCACCTTCATGTCGAAATGGCAGGAAAAGAACATGGAGCTGACGTCGGTCTGCCAGACCGAATACATGTGATACTCGCACCAGTGGCCGCCCATCTCGATGAGCAGCTCCGATTCGCTGTGGCGGTCGAGAGTCCAGTCGTTGGCGGCGCCGAGTTCTTCCAGGAGGTCGAGGGGGTTGATCGGATGGTTGTATTCGGAAACGAGTTCGACCATTGCGATACAGCCTCTTCGGTTGGCGGTGGCAGGGTCTAGCGTCCCGCTTGGGCCCGACATATGGATTAAGCCGACGCCGCCGCTACCAAATGTAGCGTAGCCTCAAAAGATTCCGCTGTGCAACAAAGGATTGGGCGCGACTCCGCAAGGCGCCTGAGAAAACTGTGGACGAACGCCTTGGCCGGCTTGCCGGCCGGCCTCAGAGCGGCAGCGGCATCAGCCGTCGCCTTCGGGGCGGGCGGCAGGCCGTGGCGTCACTTTCACCGTGGTCACCTTGCGGGTGCCGGATTCGACGGCCGCCAGGCGCTTTTCCAGCGCTGCCACCTGGGCGGAAAGCTTCTCCTGCTCCTCGCGGGCGGCGATGGCCACCGCCTTCATGGCGTCGAACTCCTCGCGCGGCACCAGGTCCATCTGGTTCAGCAGCCGCTCGAGCTGCTCGCGGAAGCGCGCCTCGACCTCCGAGCGCATGCCGGCGGCAACGCCCATGGCGCTGCTCGCCACCTTGGCCATGTCTTCCAGGATCTTGCTCTGGCTCTGCATCGGGGACCTTCCTGACCTGCCCTGACCTCCAGGGTGTTCGCCGCCTACTATGACCGGCGCCCCCTTCCGCTTCAACCGGGCCCGGCATCGACCGGGCCGCGCAAGCGCGCTAGCGCGGCTGCCGGCAAGCCGCTTCACTGCGGGCGAAACTTCTGGGGGATTCCATGCGGCACGACCGGCGATCGGGCACCAAGGGACTGCACGCGGCATCCATCGGGCTGGCGCTGGCCCTGTGCTGGGCCGTGGTGCCGGCGCCGGCCAGCGGACAGTTCGCGGGGCCGGTGGAGGCGCGCAGGCCGATCAGCGTGGTCGGCGCGGCTTCCGCCTTTCCCTTCGCCGTCGCGGCGGGCGAGCGCTTCTCGCTGCAGACCGGCAACGAGATGCCGGTGGTCGAACCGGTCGGGACGGAAGCCGGAATCGCGCTGTTCTGCGCCGGCAACGGCCCGCGCCACCCGGACGTGCTGCTGGCGGAAGGGCGCCTGGAGCGGCGCGAGCTCGGCGCCTGCGGCCGCAACGGCGTCGGCGCCAGCGAGCTGCGCCTCGGCTACCAGGCCATCGCCCTGGCGCAGAACCCCGGCCCGGCGCCGCTGTTCCTGACCCGCCAGCAGCTGTTCCTGGCGCTGGCTCGCGAGGTGCCGGTGAACGGCCGCCTGGTCGCGAACCCCTACCGCCTGTGGAGCGACATCGACTTCGCGCTGCCGGTGAAGCCCATCGAGATTCTCGGCCCGCCCCCCGGCAGCCCGCTGCGCGACAACCTCGTCGCCCTGCTCATGGCGCCGGCGGCGGCGCAGTTCCCGGCCTTGCGCGGCCGCCCGGCCGGCGCCTTGCGGACCGATGGCGCCTTCCTGGAACTGGGCGAGGACCAGGGGGAGACCCGGGCGCAGCTGGTGCGGCGGCCGGATGCCTTGGGCATCTTCGGCTTCAACTACCTGGCGGCCCACCCCGCCGGGGTTCATT
>DAIQBR010000465.1:0-2467 GCA_036781105.1 Kiloniellaceae bacterium | reverse complement strand
CCTGCTCTTCGTAACCGCGGGTGAGATCGTCCGTCATGTCTTCCTCCGTTATGACTGGGCCGGCTAAGAGACGGCGGCGCCAACCGCGCGCGACGCGAATCTTAACGAACCACTAACTAAGCTGGGCGGAGTTTGGGGCAGAAGGTGTGACGGATTCAAGGAGCCTTGTCGGCATTACTATATACGATCATAGTGTGTTTTTCTATAACACATACTTATATATGTGCTTCGCAGCACTGGCCGGCTTTTAACCAAGCTGGCCCAATTTAAGATCAATTAAAGGTGTATGAAGCTTGCGTTAAGATGTTGCAGTGCAACTTTGCCACAACCGCCCGCCGGCGGCCCGGAAACCCGCATACGCCTGTACCGCCCGCCGGCCCGGAAGCAGGGCGCGCTCAGGGCTGGAACTGCTCCTTGATGATGCGCTCTTCGAGGTTGTGCTCGGGGTCGAAGAGCAGGGTCAGGTCGACGGCCTGGTCCTCCCGCACCGTCACCTGCGCCACGTCGCGGATCTCGGTGAAGTCCGCCGTGGCGCTGACCGGCCGCTTGGCCGCCTCGTGCACGACAAAGGTGACTTCGGCCCGCGCCGGCAGCAGCGCGCCGCGCCAGCGCCGTGGCCGGAACACGCTGATCGGCGTCAGCGCCAGCAACTGTGCGCCGAGCGGTATGATGGGGCCGTGGGCGGAAAGGTTGTAGGCGGTGCTGCCCGCGGGGGTCGCCACCATGATGCCGTCGCAGATCAGCTCTGCCATGCGCTCCACGCCGTCGATGGAGATGCCGATCTTGGCGGCCTGGCGGCTTTCGCGCAGCAGCGAGACCTCGTTGATCGCCAGCGCGTCGGCCTGCGTGCCGGACACCGTGCGGGCCTGCATGCGCAGGGGATGCAGCGTCACCGGCTGGGCGGCGGCGAGCCGCTCGCCGAGCTTTTCCTCGTCGTACTGGTTCATCATGAAGCCGACGGTGCCGCAGTTCATGCCGTAGATCGGCAGCCCGTGGTCCATGAATCGGTGCAGCGTCTCGAGCATCAGGCCGTCGCCGCCCAGCGCGACGATGACTTCAGCCTGGTCGACGTCGACCACGCCATAGCGGGCTTCCAGGCGTGCCTTGGCCTCCGCCGCTTCGGCCGTGTCGCTGGCGACCAGCGCGAACTTGCTCTTTTTCATGATGCTGCGGGCCCCGGGAACGCTCTTGTTCTTGTGCTCGACACCGGCCCGCCAACAACCCTCCGGTGTTTCGGAGCGCGGGTGGCCGCGCCGGGAGTATAGCGATCTGCCGGGCCTATTCCAGGATACCGAACCACCTTGCCAAAGCGGAAGGGCTGCCGCAGGCTGGCACTGTCTCGAAAGGGGGTGAAGCCCCCGATGGTCCAGGGAGGGGGAGAGGCATGCGCAGGGGAATCTGGCCGGTGGCGGTGCTGTGTTTCGGTCTGGCGACGGCTCCGGCAGCGGCGGAAGACCGCCATGCCGGCTACTACTACCCCGAGCCGACCAGCAGCGAAGTCTACGAGGCGCGCGCCCGGACGGTGCCCGAGGCGACCCGCAAGGGCCGCATCGCCTTCGTCACCGGCATCACCAACGAGCAGAACAAGGCGCCCTATCCGCCGACGGCGGCGATCTTCGCCAAGGGATCGGAAGCGGAGAAGCTGATCATCGTGGCGCTCGATGACGGCCGCATCGACACCATCTACCGCGCGCGGGCGATCTTCGCCCAGATGACGGCAGTCGCGCGCCTGCTGCCGATCTTCGCCCAGCTCGGCGTCGAGGACTACTTCACCTTCTTCGACCTGGCGAAGATGCTCGGCTTCGAGCAGATCACCATCTCCAACGGGCGCGACTTCGCCCACCAGGTCATCATTCAGTAGGCCGGAACGTTCCCCAGAGCAAAGCTGGTGCCGTGACGACGCCGACGTTCAGACGCGCAAATGCCGCCGACGTTTCCGCCATTGTCGGTCTGCTGGCCGACGATGTCCTCGGCCAGACCCGCGAGTCGCCGGGCGATTCCTGCTACGCCGAGGCCTTCACCGCGATCGACCGCGATCCGAACCAGTTCCTCGCGGTGGCGGAGCAAGACGGCGCGATCGTCGGCTGCCTGCAGCTGACGTTCATTCCCGGGCTGTCGCTGAAGGGGATGTGGCGCGGTCAGATCGAGAGCGTGCGCATCGCCGCTTCCCGGCGCGGGCAGGGCCTGGGTCACGTGATGATCGAATGGGCGATCGGGGAATGCCGCCGGCGCGGCTGCGGTCTGGTGCAGCTCACCATGAACAAGAGCCGCGAGGATACCCTGCGGTTTTACAGGTCGCTCGGTTTCGAGGCGACCCACGAAGGCTTTAAGCTGCCTCTCTAGGAACTTGCTTCAGCCGCCGGTCACGCTCATGTGGCGCGACACCGCCGGCTGCTTGCGGCGGCGGTCGATGATGAAGTCGTGGCCCTTGGGCTTGCGCGAAATCGCCTCGTCGATCGCCGTGTCG
>DAIQBR010000464.1:2022-2494 GCA_036781105.1 Kiloniellaceae bacterium | reverse complement strand
AGGCGCGGGTGCAGGGTGCCGCCGAGGGCGGCGTTCAGCTCCTGGAAGCCGCGGCAGACGAAGAGCGTCGGCAGGCCTTTTTCCAGCGCCGCGTCGATGAGCGCGAAGGTCACGGCATCGCGCGCCTCGTCGTAGGGCTCGGCCCTCTCGTGGGGCTGCTGGCCGTAGCGTGTGGGATGCACGTTGGAGGGGCTGCCGGTAAACATCAGGCCGTCGAGGGAGTCCAGCATGTCGTGGACCTGCTGGCTCTCGGCCATGGCGGGGATGATCATCGGCGTGCAGGCCGAGACCTCCCAGACCGCGCGGGCATACTTGTCGCCGACCACGTGCAGGGTCGAGTTGTTGTAGGTGCGAAGATCGGCGGTGACGCCGACGAGCGGGCGCCTCACGCGGCGGCGCTTTCGATGCGGCGCAGTTCCTCGATCACCGCCCCGGTGTCGGCGACACGGGCGTAGGCCTTCATGCCCTCCAC
>DAIQBR010000464.1:0-2012 GCA_036781105.1 Kiloniellaceae bacterium | reverse complement strand
GCTTCCGTGGCGGTGACGCGGGCATAGGCAGCCATGCCCCGGCAGGTGGTCTCCTCCTGCGCCGGCGTCTTGGCGGCGCAGGCGTCGCTCACCAGGGTCACCAGGTAGCCGCGGTCGGAGGCGTCGCTCACCGCGCCCTCGACGCACTGGTGGCTGTAGACGCCGAAGATCACCAGGCGCTCGACACCCAGGTTGTGCAGGATGTAGTCGATGTTGGTGGAGTTGAAGATGCCCGAGGATGTCTTGGGGATCACCATCTCGTCGCCCTGGGGCGCGATGGCGGGCGCCACCTCGCCGCCGGGCGAGCCCTTGGGAATGAGGAAGTTGCAGCGCTTGTGGTCGAGGCTGCGGTCGCGCCCGTCCTGGGTCAGGGCCTGGATCACCGTGTAGATCACCTCGACGCCGGCCTGGCGGGCCGCGGCGATCAGGCCGTGGGCATTGGGCAGCACCAGGTCGTCGACCCGGCCCCAGAAGTAGTCGCTGCCCTGGAACCCCAGGTGGTCGCTGACCTCGCGCTCGCAGAAGGCGCGCTGCAAATCGACCACCAGGAGGGCGGCGCGGCCCTGGGTAAGGCTGAAATCGTAGTCCTGAGTCATCGGCGGCGCGGCCCTCTCCGCGGCTGTTGCTATTTCTTGCGGTGATAATCGAAGGTCGCGTCGATCATGTCCAGCAGGTGCCGGCCGCTGGTGGTCGGCGGGAAGACCGGCGGATGGGCGGCATCGACGCAGGTCTCCAGCGCCGCCACCTCGGCGTGGAAGTTGGGATCGAAGAAGAAGGGAAGGGAATAGCGCTCGGCGCCGGAGACGTTGATGACCCGGTGCTGGGTCGAGGCGAAGAGGTTGTTGGTCCAGCGCGCCATCATGTCGCCGATGTTGATGACGAAGGCGCCGGGCAGCGGCGTCGCGTCGATCCAGTCGCCGGCGGCGTTCTTCACCTGCAGGCCGCCGTTCATGTCCTGGGCCAGGATGGTGAGGCAGCCGAAGTCGGTATGGGCGCCGGCGCCGATCTGCTTTTCGGTGATGGCGCCGCGCTGCGGCGGATAGTGCAGTGGCCCGAGCGTCGCCATGGGATCGGTGAGCTGGCGGTCGAAGAAGCATTCGTCGAGGTCCAGCGACAGCGCGAAGGCGTGCATGATCTGCTTGCCGAGGCCGACCAGGGCATCGAAGTAGGACTGCATGGCGCCCTGCCAGCCGGGCAGGTCCGCGGGCCAGAGGTTGGGGCCGTGCAGCGGCGTGCCGGCGGCCACCAGGGGGTGGTCGGGGCCGAGGTCGCGGCCGATCTTGATGCCTTCCTTCAGGTCGCCGCCGGCCTTCTGCTTGGCCGGGTCCAGGTTCTCGCCGCCGACCTTGAAGTAGCCGCGGTGGCAGGGCGACTTCTCGATGTCGATCGCCAGCTTCTTTTCCATCGGCTGGGCGAAGAAGCGCTCGGCCTCGGCGAAGGTGCGCGCCACCAGGGCCTCGGAGATGGCGTGGTTGGTGAGATAGAAGAAGCCGATGTGGCGGCAGGCGGCGCCGATCCTGTCGGCCACTTCCTTGCGCTGGTCGAGGCCGCCGGTGAGGAAGGGCGCAAAGTCGATGAGCGGGATTTCCTCCAGCGCCAGGCGCCGCCCGCGCAGGCTTTCCTCCAGTTCGATGGCTCCGGTCAACGGTTTCCTCCTTGCGCGCGCCGCATGAAGATCCAGAAGAGGTAGCCGACGATCATGATGACCGCGGCGCCGCCGGTGGTCAAAGCCCCCAGGGTCGGCACCGCCGGCGTGTAGCCGGCCACCATCTTGGCGTAGAGATATTCCGGCACGGTGGTGTCGGCGCCGGTGGTGTAGAGCGACAGCGGGAAATTGCCCCAGGACAAGAGGAAGGCGAAGAGCGAGCCGGAGAAGATGCCGGGGGCGAGCACCGGCAGGGTGACCTCGCGCAGCACCTGCCAGCGCGTCGCGCCGAGGTCGAGGGCGGCTTCTTCCAGCGCCGCATCGAAGCTGTAGACCTGGATCGAGATGATCAGGGTGACGATGGGCA
>DAIQBR010000463.1:1803-2509 GCA_036781105.1 Kiloniellaceae bacterium | reverse complement strand
TTCACGGTCTGCCAGGCGCCCAGCTCGCGGGCACGGGCCAGCTTCTCGTCGCTGGAGGAGGTAATGATGACCCGGGCGCCCATCAGAGTTGCGAACTGCAGCGCGAAGATGGAAACGCCGCCGGTCCCCAGCAGCAGCACGGTATCCCCGGCCTTCAGGCGGCCGACGTCAACCAAGGCGCGCCAGGCGGTCAGGCCGGCGCAGGGCAGGGTCGCGGCCTCGGCATAGCTCAGGTGCTCGGGGATCTTCACCACGCCCGCCGCCTTCACGTTGGCTTCCTCGGCCAGCAGGCCGTCGATCTCGCCGCCGCGCGCCGTGGCCATGGCCGCAGCGGTGCAGGGACCGTCGCTCCAGTCCTCGAAGAAGCAGCCGGCAACGCGGTCGCCGGGGCTGAAACCGTTGGGTCCGGAGGAAGGCACGCCCGGCCCCACCGCCAGCACCTCCCCGGCGCCGTCGGAGTTGGGAATGCGCGGCAGGGCGATGCCGCGCGCGGCGGGGTCGCTGACCACGCTGAGATCGCGGTAATTGATCGAGTTGGCGCGCAGGCGGACCCGCAGCTCCCCAGGGCCCGGGTCGGGCAGGTCGATCTCCGCCAGTTCCAGCCCGTCGATGCCTGCCCCCGGAGTGGTGGGGTTCTTCCGGATCTGCCACGCCCGCATGCCTGTCGCTCCCTTTCGAATCGATCGGCCCGATCATAAGGGGTGTC
>DAIQBR010000463.1:0-1787 GCA_036781105.1 Kiloniellaceae bacterium | reverse complement strand
GGCAGAGGCGACAAAGCCCTGGCGCGCAACACAAACGACGCGCCGGGCCCTCCCCGTCTGCCCCCCGCGGCCCCCGAAAAAATCACTTGTAAAGGAATTCAAGTTAGACAAATAACTTCCCGTCTGCGGTGCGGTGTCAGAATCGACGATATTCGCGCGACGACCCCCGCGGCACATGGATTGACCAGAACGATGGACGATCTTCAGGCTCCCCCTCCGGAGCCTCCCGGTTCGCGGAGCGAACCGGCATCGACCCCCCTTGAATACAATCTGATCGACCTTCCCAAGGCCCGCCCGTCGACCTCGCGCCCGGCCGACGGCATCCTGTCACACGGCATGGCGTCGCGCCCACGCGGCGAGCGCTTCCCCCAGGGGAGCGAGAGCCGCGACTTCCGGCGCCGGTTCTTTCCCGCGGCCTCGGCCGAGGAGTGGAACGACTGGCGTTGGCAGCTGCGCAACCGCATCCGCTCGCTGGAGCAGCTTGAGCGGATCTTCCGGCTGTCGCCGGACGAGCACGCTGCCGTGGCCCACCACAAGGGCTCGCTACCCGTCGGCATCACGCCCTACTACGCCAGTCTGATGAGCCGCGAAGACGCGGAGGAACCCCTGCGCCGCACGCACATCCCGGTCGGCCAGGAGTACCTGCGCACGCCCGGCGAGGCCGACGACCCCCTGGGCGAAGACCACGACACCAAGACGCCGGGCCTGGTGCACCGCTATCCCGACCGCGTGCTGTTCCTGACCACCGGCTTCTGCTCGACCTACTGCCGCTACTGCACGCGCTCGCGCATGGTCGGCGAAGCCGGCGGCGAGTACCAGTTCTCGACCCGGCAGTGGGAGCAGGCGCTGTCCTACATCGAAGCCCATCCGGAGATCCGCGACGTCCTGCTCTCCGGCGGCGACCCCCTGACCATCGCGGACGAGAAGCTCGACTACCTGCTCGGCCGCCTGCGCCAGATCAGGCATGTCGAGTTCATACGCCTGGGCTCCAAGGTGCCGACCGTGCTGCCGATGCGCATCACGCGCTCGCTCACCCGCGTGCTGCGCAAGCACCATCCGGTGTGGATGAGCATTCATGTCACGCACCCGAAAGAGCTGACCCCGGAGGCGACCGAGGCCTACGCCCGCTTGGCCGACGCCGGCATACCGCTGGGCAGCCAGACGGTGCTGCTGAAGGGCATCAACGATTCGGTCGATACCATGAAGGCGATGATGCACGGCCTGCTGATGCGCCGGGTGAAGCCCTACTACCTCTACCAGTGCGATCCGATCACCGGCTCGTCCCACTTCCGGACCCCGGTCGAGAAAGGCCTGGAGATCATCGAAGGCCTGCGCGGCCACACCACCGGCTACGCGGTGCCGCAGTACGTGATCGATGCCCCCAACGGCGGCGGCAAGATCCCGCTGCTGCCGGACTACATCGTCGGGCGCGACGGCGACGACCTGCTGCTGCGGAACTTCGAGGGCGGCGTCTACCGTTATCCCGATCCCGGCGGCAGGACCGGCGCCGACAAGATCGGCCCGGCCAGGCGCAAGGGAGCCCGCAAATGCGTGTCGGCCTGACCTACGACCTGCGCGACGACTACCGCGCCCTCGGCGGCTTCTCGGAAGACGCCCTGGCCGAGTTCGACTCGCCGGAGACCATCGACTGCCTGGCGCAGGCCCTGACCGACAACGGCTGCCAGGTCGAGCGCATCGGTCACATCCGCCACCTCGCCGCCCGGCTGGTCGCCGGCGAGAGCTGGGATCTGGTCTTCAACATCTGCGAAGGCGTCGCCGGGCGCAAC
>DAIQBR010000462.1:0-2559 GCA_036781105.1 Kiloniellaceae bacterium | reverse complement strand
GCCGAGAGAGTCGCCGAAGCGGCGCTGCAGCTCGCCGGTGAAGGCGGCCTCGTCGAGCGCCAGCATGGCCGGCACCACCTCGCGGCGCTCGGTCCACACCAGCGAGGAACGGTGCACCGGGTTTCCCTGTTCATCGCGCGCGTCGGTCATCGGCAGCAGGGCGAAGGGCCCCGAGGGCAGGAAGTGTTCGTGCGCCACGCCGTGGTGCGGCAGCTCGTGGGCGACGGTGGCGACGATGGCGGTCTGGCCGTAGGCGAAGTCGGTCACCTTGATGCCGGCGGCGGCGCGCTGCGCCGAGTTGCGGCCGTCGGCGGCGACCAGCAGGCGCGCGCGGATCTCGGCGCCGTCGCCGAGGCGGGCGGTGACGCCGCCCGGCCGCCGCGTCACCTCCGTCAGCTCGGCCGGCGCCCGCAGGTCGATGCGGCCGAGTTCACGGACGCGGGCGAAGCCGGCGCGGCGGATCGCCGTGTTCTCGACGATCCAGCCCAGCGGGCGGGCGTCCTCGGGCCCCTCGGCGACCTCGCTGTGGGAGAAATGCAGGTGCAGGGCTGAGGCGCCGCCGCGCTCCCTGCCCGGGTGCCCGTCCGAGATGCGGATATCGAGGATCGGCGCGGCGGCCGGGGCCATGCCTTGCCACAGGCCGAGGACCTGCAGGACCTGCTGCGAGCCGCGCGCGATGGCCGAGGAACGGCCGTCGAAAGCGTCGTCCTGCTGGCGGGCGGGGTCCAGGCGGTCGACCAGCACCACGTCCAGCCCGGCCTCGGCGAGGGCGACGGCCAGCGCGAGGCCGACCATGCCGCCGCCCGCCACCAGCACTTCCGCATCCTTCCGCGCCGTCTCGTTTTTGGGGGCCACGATTCCTGTCCTAAGGCTTTGTCCGGGCGGCAGAATCGCCGGGCCGATGCGGCTTGTCCAGCCGCGCCTTGTCGCAGCGGGGGCGCAGGCTGCAGGACACCGGCGGATAATCAACAAACGCGCGTGCCGCACTGCACAAATTTTGATCTTCTGTTAAGCTTTGCCCAAAAAATAGGCGCATGCAAACGATCACCGCTTGGGCAGCCGCGGCAGCCGCCCCCTGCCGAAATGGCTGAATCCTGTCGTTTCCATGCAAGTGATGTCACTTGGCACGCTTCTTGACTCTGTACCGCCGAGGGCCGCCGCACCGTCGCGCGGTGGCCGGCAACGCGAACGACAGTTCGCCAGGCGTATCAATTGCACCGGGAGATGCCTGCGAGGGCGCCGGTGCGCAGAGAAGAAAAGGGGAAACCGGCGCATGAAGATGGTTATGGCCATCATCAAGCCGTTCAAGCTGGATGATGTGAGAGAAGCGCTCACGGGCATTGGGATCGAGGGCCTGACGGTCAGCGAAGTGAAGGGTTACGGCCGCCAGAAGGGCCAGACCGAGATCTACCGCGGCGCGGAGTACTCGGTGAACTTCCTCCCCAAGGTGAAAATCGAAGTTGCCGTGACCGACGATGCGGTCGGGCAGGTCGTGGAGACCATTCAGAATTCGGCCAACACCGGCCGGATCGGGGATGGAAAAATCTTTGTGCTCGACGTTGGCCACGCTGTGCGGATCCGCACCGGCGAGACCAATGCCGAGGCTCTGTAGAAGGGATCTAGGGAAATGAGAGTTTTGGGCACACTTTTCGGCCGCAAGCTGGGCCTCGCGGGGCTGGCCCTGGTGGCCGCGACGCTGGCCAGCGCGCCGGCCCACGCGGAGGTTTCCGCCGAGACGGCGTTCGTCTTCAACACCTTTGCCTTCCTGGTCAGCGGCTTCCTCGTCATGTGGATGGCCGCCGGTTTCGCCATGCTGGAATCCGGCCTGGTGCGCACCAAGAACACCGCGACGATCTGCCTGAAGAACATCGCGCTCTATTCCGTCGCCGGCATCATGTACTACGTCATCGGCTATAACCTGATGTACGTCGACGTGTCCGGCTACCTCGGCTCCTTCGGCATCTTCTACAACGCCGGCGACGCCGAGTTTGGCCTGATCGGCGGCGACGCCACACAGCTGGAGGCCGTGGTCGGCAACGGCTACTCGGTGATGTCCGACTGGTTCTTCCAGATGGTCTTCGTGGCGACCGCCGCCTCGATCGTCTCAGGCACCCTGGCCGAGCGCATCAAGTTCTGGCCCTTCATGATCTTCGTGGTGGTCCTCACCGGCGTCCTCTACCCGATCCAGGGGTCCTGGACCTGGGGCGGCGGCTGGCTCAGCGAGATGGGCTTCTCCGACTTCGCCGGTTCCACCATCGTCCACTCCGTGGGCGGCTGGGCCGCCCTGGTCGGCGCCATCATCCTGGGCCCGCGCAAGGGCAAGTACGGCGCCGACGGCTCCGTGCATCCGATGCCGGGTGCCAACCTGCCGCTGGCCACCCTGGGCACCTTCATCCTGTGGCTCGGCTGGTTCGGCTTCAACGGCGGCTCCCAGCTGGCCCTCGGCTCGGCGCTCGATGCCGCGGCCATGGCCATCGTCTACGTGAACACCAACCTGGCCGCCTGTGCCGGCGTGGTGGTGGCCATCATTCTCACCCAGCTGATCTACAAGAAGATCGA
>DAIQBR010000461.1:0-2561 GCA_036781105.1 Kiloniellaceae bacterium | reverse complement strand
TCCTTCACGCCGGGATAGAGCATGAGGGAGGGCGGCTCGGCCGGATCGAGGGGATAGTCGGCGATGTCGATGGCGGCGGGAAGCTGGCCCTGGAAATTCACCACCCGGGCGCGCTTCTCCCTGGCCAGCCAGACCACCATGAAGCCGCTGCCGCCCAGGCCGCACATCCAGGGCTCGACCACGTTGAGGGCCATGGCGCAGGCGACGGCGGCATCCACCGCGTTGCCGCCCTCGGCCAGCGCCGCCGCTCCGGCCCGCGCCGCCAGCCAGTGCTGCGCCGCCACCGCGCCCCGGTCCGAGGCCACCGCGCCCTTGCGGACCCGCCACTGCTCCACGTTCTCGTTCACGCCGGCACTTCCCCACCGATTCCTTATGCGGGCGCCACGTTAGCGGCCTCTTCCCGCCCAGGCCAGAGGCCAGAACCTCCCGGCTTTCCGGCCGCGGGGCTTGACGGTTACATCCCCGCCCCGGCCATACTGTCGCAACACCAACGAACCGGCGCGACAGGATAAGGAGCGGAGATGAGCGGCAAGGCTTTTGCCTCCCAAGCCGACCTCGAGGAAAAACAGGTCACCTTCGACGAACTGGGCGACGGCCTCTATGCCTACACGGCCGAGGGCGACCCCAATACCGGCATCATTGTCGGCGACGACAGCGTGATGGTGATCGACACCCAGGCGACGCCGGTCATGGCGCAGCAGGTCATCGCGCGCATCCGCGAGGTCACCGACAAGCCGGTGAAGTACGTGATGCTGAGCCACTACCACGCGGTGCGGGTGCTGGGCGCCTCGGCCTACGGCGCCGAGCACATCATCGCCAGCCGCGACACCTATGATCTTATCGTGGAGCGCGGCCAGCAGGACTACGAGTCCGAGGTCGGGCGCTTTCCGCGCCTCTTCCAGTCGGTCGAAACCGTGCCGGGGCTCACCTGGCCCAACTTGGTCTTCGAGAAGTCCCTCACCCTCTTCATGGGCAGGCGCGAGGTGCGCATCCTGCAGCTCGGCCGCGGCCACACCAAGGGCGACACCGTGGTCTGGCTGCCCGAGGAAAAGGTGCTCTTCGCCGGCGATCTGGTCGAATACGGCGCGACGCCCTACACCGGCGACGCCTACCTGCAGGACTGGCCGCAGACGCTCGCCAACCTGCGCGAGCTGGGCGCGGAGAAGCTGGTGCCGGGACGCGGTGCCGCGCTGAAGACCCCGCAGGAGGTCGAGGACGGCATCGCCGGCACCCAGGCTTTCCTGACGCAGATGTACGGCTCGGTCGCCGAGGGCGTCGCTGCGAAGAAGCCGCTGAAGGACATCTACCGCGAGACCTTCGCGCGGCTGGAGCCCGAGTTCGGCAAGTGGGTAATCTTCGAGCACTGCATGCCCTTCGACGTCACCCGCGCCTACGACGAGGCCTCGGGCGTGACCGACCCGCGCATCTGGACCGCCGAGCGCGACCGCGAGATGTGGCTGGCCCTGGAACGGGACTGAGCGCCAATGCTCCAGGCCATGAAGAACCTCGTCCTTCGAGACGCCTCGCGGTGCGAGGCTCCTCAGGATGAGGTTCTTCACTCTACACCTTGCCTTCCCCAGAGCTCAGTCTCTTCGATTTCTTGCCTCATCCTGAGGAGCCCTGCGCAGCAGGGCGTCTCGAAGGACGAGGCAAGGCGCACCGGCATTGCAGCCGCTTTCCGGTAGCGCCATGCCGAAGACCTACACCAACCCGCGCTACCCCTACCGGCGCCGCGCCGACCAGAGCGGCGCCGCCGCGCACCACCCCGTGGTCATCGTCGGGGCCGGGCTGGTGGGCCTCACCGCCGCGGTGGACCTGGCGACGCGCGGCGTTCCTACCGTGGTGCTGGACGACGACGACACCATCAGCTTCGGCTCGCGCGCCATCTGCTTTTCCAAGCGCACGCTGGAGATCTACGACCGCCTCGGCCTCGGCGACAGGTTGCGCGCCAAGGGCGTCACCTGGAACCGCGGCAAGGTGTTCTTCCGCGACCGCCTGATCTACGCCTTCGACCTGCTGCCCGAGGGCGGCCACTGCTGGCCCGCCTTCATCAACCTGCAGCAGTACTATGCCGAGGAGTGGCTGGTCGAGCGCGCCGAAGAACTCGGCCTGACCGACCTGCGCTGGCGCAACAAGGTCATCGACGTCCGCCAGGACGGCGAGGCGGTGCAGCTCACCGTCGACACGCCCGACGGTCCCTACAGCCTCACCTGCGACTACCTGCTGGCCGACGGCTGCCACAGCCAGGTACGGCGCAGCTTCGGCCTCGCCTTCGACGGCCAAGTGTTTCAGGACCGCTTCCTCATCGCCGACGTGGTCATGCAGGCCGATTTTCCTAGCGAGCGCTGGTTCTGGTTCGACCCGCCCTTCCATCGCGGGCAATCGGCTTTGCTGCACCGCCAGCCCGACAACGTCTGGCGCATCGACCTGCAGCTCGGTCGCGATGCCGATCCCGAAACGGAAAAACAGCCGGAACGTGTCATCCCGAGGCTCAAGGCCATGCTCGGCCCGCACGTGGACTTCGAGCTGGAATGGGTCTCGAGCTACAGCTTCCAGTGCCG
>DAIQBR010000460.1:0-2592 GCA_036781105.1 Kiloniellaceae bacterium | reverse complement strand
CCGCCCTCCTTACCCGGAAACCGCCATCCCGATGACCGCCCCGACCCGCCCCGTGGTGACCCGCTTCGCGCCCTCGCCCACCGGCTTCCTGCACATCGGCGGTGCGCGCACCGCGCTGTTCAACTGGCTCTTCGCGCGCCACCACGGCGGCACTTTCCGCCTGCGCATCGAGGACACCGACCGCAAGCGCTCCACCGACGACGCCATCGCCGCGATCCTCGACGGGCTCGACTGGCTGGGCCTCGATCACGACGGCGAGGTCGTCTACCAGTTCTCCCGCGCCGCACGGCATGCCGAACTGGCCCGCGACCTGCTGGCCAAGGGCCGCGCCTATCACTGCTACGCCTCGCCGGAGGAGCTGGAGGAGATGCGCGCGACGGCGCGCGCCGAGGGCCGGCCGATGCGCTACGACGGGCGCTGGCGCGACCGCGATCCCTCCGACGCGCCCGCCGGCGTCGACCCGGTGGTGCGCCTGAAGATGCCGCAGGAAGGCGAGACGGTGATCGAGGACCTGGTGCAGGGCGCGGTCACCGTGGGCAACGAGCAGCTCGATGACATGGTGTTGCTGCGCGCCGACGGCACGCCGACCTACATGCTGTCGGTGGTGGTCGACGACCACGACATGGACATCACCCACGTCATCCGCGGCGACGACCACCTGACCAATGCCTTCCGCCAGAACCAGCTCTACCGGGCCCTGGACTGGGAGCCGCCGTTCTTCGCCCACATCCCGCTGATCCACGGCCCCGACGGTGCCAAGCTGTCGAAGCGCCACGGCGCCCTCGGCGTCGAGGCCTACCGCGACATGGGCTACCTGCCGGAGGCCCTGCGCAACTACCTGCTGCGCCTCGGCTGGGGCCACGGCGACGACGAGGTGATCTCCACCGACCAGGCCGTCGAGTGGTTCGATCTCGACGGCGTCGGCAAGTCGGCCTCGCGCTTCGACTTCGTGAAACTGGAAAGCCTCAACGGCCACTACCTGCGCGAGGCGGAGTCCGCGCGCCTGGTCGAGGAAGTCGTGCCGCGGCTGGAAAAGCAGCTCGGACGCAGCCTCGATGCCGAGGCCAAACGGCGCCTCCTGGCCGGCATGGACGGCCTCAAGGCACGCGCGAAGAATCTCGTGGAATTAACGGAAAACGCAGAGTTTTATGTTACGGATCGCCCCTTGGAAATGAACCCCAAGGCGGCCAAGATCCTGAGCCCGGAAGCCCGCGCGCGCCTCGCCGGCCTGCACCGCGATCTCACGGCCCTGCCGGGGTGGAGCGAAGCCGACATCGAGGCCGCCGTGCGGGCTTTTGCAGAGGCCGAGGGCTGCAAGCTGGGCGACGCCGCGCAGCCGCTGCGCGCGGCCCTCTCAGGGTCGAACACCTCGCCCGGAATCTTCGAGGTGATGGCGGTGCTGGGACGCGAAGAATCCCTGGCCCGGATCGCGGATCAGGCAACCTGAAACCGGCGGCGATGCTGCACCGCCGCAATTGATTGAATCGGGCAGTTTCTCTATGCTCGCGCCGAACATGGGACGCGGGTTGCGGGCCAGTCGATAGCTTTAGGGATGGGAACATGAACGACGCCAAACCGACGGGTGCTAACAGGGAAACCGTCACCCTGACCGACAACACGACTGGCAAGAGCCTGGAACTGCCCATCCTGGGCGGCAGCGTCGGCCCGCGCGCGATCGACGTGAGCAAGCTCTACGCGGAGACCGGCTACTTCACCTACGACCCGGGCTTCACCTCGACGGCAAGCTGCGACTCGAACATCACCTACATCGACGGCGAAGTCGGCATCCTCATGCACCGCGGCTACCTCATCGAGGACCTCGCCGAACACAGCGATTTCATGGACGTCTGCTACCTGCTGCTGCATGGCGAACTGCCAAGCAAGAAAGAGAAGGCAGCGTTCGAGAAATCAATCACTTACCACACCATGCTGCATGAGCAGATGAACAATTTCTTCCGCGGGTTCCGGCGCGATTCGCACCCCATGGCCGTCATGGTCGGCGTGGTCGGTGCGATGTCGGCCTTCTATCACGACTCGACGGACATCAACGATCCGCACCAGCGCATGGTCGCCTCGCACCGCCTCATCGCGAAGATGCCGACCATCGCCGCCATGGCCTACAAGTATTCCGTCGGCCAGCCCTTCGTCTATCCGCGCAACGATCTGAACTACGCCGAGAACTTCCTGCACATGATGTTCTCGGTGCCCTGTGAGGAATACAAGATCAGCCCGGTGCTGGCGCGCGCCATGGACCGCCTCTTCATCCTGCACGCCGATCACGAGCAGAACGCCTCGACCTCGACGGTGCGCATCGCCGGGTCCAGTAACGCCAACCCCTTCGCCTGCATCGCCGCCGGCATTGCCTCGCTGTGGGGCCCGGCGCACGGCGGCGCCAACGAGGCGGTGCTGCAGATGCTGAGCGAGATCGGCCACAAGGACCGCATCCCCGAGTTCATCAAGCGCGCCAAGGACAAGGACGATCCCTTCCGCCTCATGGGATTCGGCCACCGGGTCTACAAGAACTACGATCCGCGCGCCAAGGTGATGCAGAAGTCCTGCCACGAAGTGCTGGGCGAACTGGGCATCGACGAC
>DAIQBR010000459.1:0-2623 GCA_036781105.1 Kiloniellaceae bacterium | reverse complement strand
GTCACGCTCTGTTACCAGCGGCGTCCGATGGCGGGCGTCTGGCCCTACACCCTCTACTGCATGATCCACGCCCGCAGCCGGGCCGAAGCCATGGCGGTGCTCGATCGTGTCTGCGAGGAAACCCCGCTGGCGGGCGTGCCCCACCAGGTGCTGTTCAGCCTGCGCTGCTTCAAGCAGATGGGCGCCATGGTGGCCGCGCCGAGCGGGGAGGCCGCATGACCCGGCCGATCTACAAGCCCGACGCCACCGAGCGCCGCATCATCAACGCGCTGCAGGAGGGATTCCCGCTCTGCCCGCGGCCCTTTGCCGCCGCGGCCCGGGACCTCGGCCTTGCCGAAGCGGAACTGATCGAGCGCCTGGACAAGCTGCGCAAGCGCGGCGTCATCACCCGTTTCGGTCCCTTCTTCGATGCGGCAGCCATGGGCGGGGCCTTCTGCCTCTGCGCCATGGCCGTGCCGGAGGAGCGCTTTGAGGCGGTCGCCGCGCAGGTCAATGCGCGCCCGGAAGTGGCGCACAACTACGAGCGCAGCCACGCGCTGAATATGTGGTTCGTGCTGGCGACCGAAAAGCCGGAGCAGATCGACGCGACGGCGCGGGCCATCGAAGCGGAAACCGGCCTTGCCGTGCTGTGCTTTCCGAAAGAGGAAGAGTTCTACATCGGCTTCAGGGTAAGCGCATGAGCATAGATGCAACAGATCGCCGTATCGTCGAAGCGACCCAGGCGGGCCTGCCGCTGACGCCGGCACCCTACGCCGAGGTGGCCGCGGCACTCGGCCTGGCGGAAGACGAACTGCTCGACCGCATGGCGGCCTTGCAGGCCCGCGGCGTGATCCGCCGCATCGGCATCGCCCCCAATCACTACGCCCTCGGCATGGTCGCCAACGGTATGACGGTGTGGGACGTGGAGGATGAGCGGGCCAGCCGTCTCGGCGCCGCCGTGGGGGCGCTCGATTTCGTCTCTCATTGCTACCTGCGCCCCAGGGCACAGCCGATCTGGCCCTACAATCTCTTCGCCATGGTCCATGGCGCAAGCCGTGACGAGGTGGAGCAAAAGCGCAGTGAAATCGCCGCGCTGCTGGGCGATGCCTGCCACGCCGGCGACATCCTCTATTCAACGCGCATCCTGAAGAAGACCGGGCTCAGGCTCGGCCAGAGCGGGGCCAGCTGATGTTCAGACTCTCACACTACATGCACCAGCTGGTGACGCCGACGCCGCCGCGCCGGCGCAAGGGGCCGGTGAAGCCGGTGGTGATCTGGAACCTGACGCGGCGCTGCAACCTGCGCTGTCGGCACTGCTATTCGGTCTCCGCCGATTTCGACTTTCCCGGCGAACTGAGCCACGAGCAGGCCATGGGCGTGCTCGAGGACCTCGGCGCCTTCAAAATCCCGGCCCTGATCCTGTCGGGCGGCGAGCCCCTGGCGCGCCATGACCTCTTCGAGATCGCCGCGCAGGCGCGGCAGATGGGGCTGTACCTGGCGCTGTCGAGCAACGGCACCCGCATCGTCGGCGAGACGGCCGACCGCGTGGCGGAGATCGGTTTCGACTACGTCGGGATCAGTCTCGACGGCATCGGCGCGACCAACGACTGGTTCCGCGGCCAGAAGGGCGCCTTCGTTCAGGGCCTCGCCGGCGTGCGTGCCTGCAAGGAACGCGGCATCAAAGTCGGCCTGCGCTTCACCCTCACCGAAGACAACGCCATGCAGTTGCCCAAGCTGCTGGACCTGGCGGAGGCCGAGGGCATCGACAAGTTCTATCTCTCGCACCTGGTCTATGCCGGCCGCGGCGACAAGCACCGCGGCGAGGATGCCTCCTGGCGGCGCTCTCGCGAGGCCATGGACCTGCTGATCGAGCGCGCCTGGGCGGCCGCCGAGGCGGGGCGCAGCTTCGAGGTGGTCACCGGCAACAACGACGCCGATGCGGTTTATTTCCTGCAGTGGGCGGAGCGGCGGTTCGACGCCGGGCAGGTCGCCCACCTGCGCGCGCACCTCGCCGCCTGGGGCGGCAACTCCTCGGGCGTCGGCGTCGCCAACATCGACCCGCAGGGCAACGTGCACCCGGACACCTACTGGTCGGACTACACCATCGGCAGCGTGAAGGAGCACAAGTTCTCCGAGCTGTGGACCGGCGCCGATCCCATGCTGGCCCAGCTGCGCCTGCGCCCGCGGCCGCTGAAGGGCCGCTGCGGCGCCTGCGCCTACAAAGACGTCTGCGGCGGCAACACCCGTATCCGCGCACTGCAACTGACCGGCGATCCCTGGGCCGAGGACCCCGCCTGCTATCTCTCCGACGCGGAGATCGGAGTCGCCTCCGTCAGGGCGTCGGGGGACCGCCTGACCGTTACACCGTTCCGAGGAAAGCGCCATGATCCGGCGCACCGCTTCTTCTAGCCTGCTGGCCGCCTTTCTGGCCTGCCTGTTCGCCGGCGGCGCGGCCGGCGAACCCGCGGGCGCGGCGCTCTATGAAGAGCACTGCGCGGCCTGCCACGGCGCCGACCGCCTCGGCGCCACGGGACCGGCGCTGATTCCCGAGGCCCTGAGCCGCCTGCGCGGTACCAAGCTGGCGGCGGTGATTGCCGAAGGGCGGCCGTCGACGCAGATGCCGGCCTTCGCCGGCACGCTGTCC
>DAIQBR010000458.1:0-2626 GCA_036781105.1 Kiloniellaceae bacterium | reverse complement strand
GGCCGACTTCGCCAGGCTGCACCTCGGCTCCAACCTGGAGCGCGTGGTGCGTTCCAGCCACAAACCTGTCCTGGTGACGGCGCGCGCCTTCAGGCCGATCGAAAGCTTCCTCATCGCCTACGACGGCGGCACCAGCGCCATGAAGGCCGTCGACCACATCGCCCGCAGCGACCTTTTCGCCGGCCTCGAGTGCCGCCTGCTCGGCGTCGGCGCCGAGACGGCGGCGGCTGGCCGACGCCGAGGCCCTGCTGACCGCCGGCGGCTACCGGGTCAGCGCCGACATCCTGCCCGGCCAGCCGGACCGGGTAATCGCCGACGCCGTGGAGGCGGAAGGCATCGACCTGCTGGTCATGGGCGCCTATGGCCACTCGCGCATCCGCAACCTGATCATCGGCTCGACCACCACGGAAATGATCCGCTCCTGCAGGATCCCGGTGATGCTGTTCCGCTAGAGGTTGATCGGCGGCGGGCTCGGCCTATCATCCTTTGAAGGCCGGGCCGGCAGCGGCCCACCGGGTTGGGAGCCGCCAATGAGAGACGACCTCGCGCGCAGCGCCGTCATGACCCTGGTTGCAGCCGGACTCTTTCTGGCCCTGCCGGCGCAGGACGCCACCGCCCGGGGTGGCTCTTCCGGTGTGACCTCAAACGTGAACAGCAGCTTCCAGCCGGCTCATCGCATGATCAAGCAGCGCTTCGGCCGCCACGGCAAGCTCTCGGGCCGCGCCCATGGGGGGCAGCGGCACAGGGTTCACGCTTTGCACTCACCCTTCCGACAGCGTTCCGACAAGGCCGTCATCGGCACTCTCGGGTACCCCGTCGCTCCCGCATCGACCCATAAGCACTACGGCCCGGAAACTCACCCGGGCGCGGTGCTGATCATCGTCTCCGAAGAGGCTAAGCAGGGGCCCATCGTTCCCCCCTTCTCAGGCGTGGTAACCCGCAGCGTAGAGGCGGGCGGTGTCGTAGTCTTTCGGGGGCCGGCCGTGCCGGGGTTTGATACGGCGAAGACTGCGGCCGGCTCAGGCGGCGGCAAGCTGATTCTGATTTCCCCGTAGCCTTCCAGAAAAGATCTGATCGCCTTCAGTCGACCGCTTCGACGTCGAGATAGCGCAGGCCTTCCGGCGTCTCCACCTCGACGCCGTCGCCGGCGCGCTTTCCCATGAGGGCGCGGGCGACGGGCGAGACGATGGAAATCTCGCCGCGCTGCAGGTCGGCTTCGTCACAGCCGACGATACGCACCCTGTGGGTCCGGTCGTCCTCGTCGATATAGGTGACCGTAGAGCCGAAGCGCACGCGCCCGCCGGCGCTCTGCTGTTCCGGGCGCACCACCGTCGCCTTCTCCAGGCGGCGCGACAGCCAGCCGGCGCGGCGGTCGATCTGGCGCAGGCGCTGCTTGTTGTAGATGTAGTCGCCGTTCTCGCTGCGGTCGCCGTTGCCGGCGGCCCAGGAGACGATGGCGCAGACCTCGTGGCGCTCTTCCTTCAGGCGCTTCAGTTCGTCCTGAAAGCGCGCGAGGCCCTCCGGCGTGATCAGGCTACGAATTTCCTGGGTCATGGAAGCGATGGCTGCACAACAATGGAAGGATGCCGACGGAGCGACATCCTTCCACCGGAATCAGGCACTTTCAAGCTGCGAGGTGCAGTTGGGACAGCGCGTCGCCTTGATCGGGATCGTCGTGGTGCAGAAGGGGCAGGACTTCTCCGAGGGCGCCGGCGGCGGTACCGCCTCCTTGCGCTTCATGTTGTTGATCGCCTTGACCACCAGGAAGATGGCGAAGGCGATGATCAGGAAGTCGATCATCGTGTTGATGAAGAGACCGATGTTCCAGGTCGCCGCCCCGGCTTCCTTGGCCGCTTCCAGGGACGGGTAGCTTCCCTCGCCGAGCACGATGAAGATGTTGGAGAAATCGACGCCACCCAGCAGCAAGCCGATCGGCGGCATGAGGATATCCGAGACGAAGGATGTCACGATCTTGCCGAAGGCCGCGCCGATGACGATGCCGATCGCCATGTCGAGGACGTTGCCCCGCATGGCGAATTCCTTGAACTCTTTCAACATTTTGCTACTTCCCCAAGCTGGATGGATCGACCTTCCCCCGGTCGCGGCGCCGCGCGAGGCGGCGCGCCTCTGATAAGCGATTAGACTAGATTGTCTCGCTCAGAACCGAAAGCGGCTTTCTAGGGGAAAGCCGCGCCGGACGCGCTTTTCCCATCGCAACAGGCGGCGGCCCCTCAGCCGCCGCCGAGCACCAGCACCGTCGGCTGCTTCGGCAGGTTGCGCAGCGAGACCTCGATGCTGGGCGTGCGCGACACCCGGATGTCGAACTCCTCGGCCATCCCGGCCAGGAAGACGTTGAGCGAGCTGCGCCCGAAGTAGTGCATGGGGATCACCAGGCTGGCCCGCAGATCCTTCAGCAGCTCGATCATCGTCGGCAGGTCCAGCGTGAGGCTGCCGTCGACCGCGGCGAAGACCACGTCGAGACGCCCGATCAGGGCCAACTGCTCGGCGGTCGGCTTGTGATGCAGATGCCCGAGGTGGCCGATGCAGAGATCGGCGACCTCAAAAATGAAAATCGAGTTCCCCAGCGGCTCGATGATCTGGCTCAGGTACATGATGTCCGTCGAGA
>DAIQBR010000457.1:1982-2635 GCA_036781105.1 Kiloniellaceae bacterium | reverse complement strand
CGCAGTCGTTCTGGCTTTTGGTGATCTTGGCGTAGTCCTCGGCCTGGTTCTCCTCACCGACGGAGATGTAGCCGACCTGCTGGAAGCCGAAGCGCACGGGGTCCGACATCCAGACGTCGACGGAGTGACGCAGGATGGGGTGCAGCGCTTCGGTCATGTAGAAGTTGCGCACGCAGCCGCAGGCTATGCCGCTGGCGCCCGCGCCCGGCGCGGTCTTGTCGAGGACAACGATGTCCTTGCCGGAGCCCTTGCCGCGGGCCTCCAGTTCCATGGCGAGATGCCAGGCGGTCGACAGCCCGTGGATGCCGGCACCGGCGATGACATAAGTTTTCGAATCCGGAAGTACGGTCATGGTGGTGGGTTCCCTGTCAGGTACTCGCGACGGCCTGCGTCGCCCGGCGCCCACCTTGACCGTCTGGTCCGCTAAGGAAGCCGCGCCTGCTTCCCCACCTGCGCCGGCCAGCCTGCAGCCCGACCTAATCCGCTTGGCTCCGGGGCGTCCTGGGACCGCCTGAACCCCGCGCGTTTTTGGGCCGGAGCGACTAAGCGTTGTCGTATATACAGTAGACGCCTTCAGCTTGTATATACAATTTGGAGGCCTTGAAAGGCGCGGCCGGCAGCCGCTGAGGAGGCAAAATGACAAGGGAAACGGG
>DAIQBR010000457.1:1213-1895 GCA_036781105.1 Kiloniellaceae bacterium | reverse complement strand
GCAGCTGCCGTGGCGGGTGCCGGAGAACCCCTTTCGACCGCTTGAGGTGCTGACGCCCGAGCAGATCGAGATGATCAGCGAGACCGCCTTCCGCATCCTGGAAGAGATCGGCATGGATTTTCTCCATCCCGAAGCCCTCGACATCCTGGGCAAGGCCGGCGCCGTGGTGACGCCGGGCAGCCAGCGGGTGCGCCTGGACCGCGGGCTGGTGAAGCAGGCGCTGGCCAGCGCGCCGGCCGAGTTCACCCTGCATGCCCGCAACCCGGACCACGACCTGCCGATCGGCGGGCGGCGCATCGTCTTCGGCACGGTGGGCTCGGCGCCCAACGCCTCCGACACCGACAACGGGCGGCGGCCCGGCAACTACCAGGACTACCTGAACTTCCTGCGCCTCGCGCAGAGCTTCAACATCGTCCACTACATCGGCGGCTACCCGGTGGAGCCGGTCGACCTGCACCCGGCGACGCGCCACCTGGACTGCGTGCGCGACATGCTGTGCCTCACCGACAAGGTCCCCTACGCTTACTCGCTGGGCCGGCGGCGCATCCTCGATGCGCTGGAGCTGGTGCGCCTCGGCCACGGCATGACCGAGGCCGAGATGGCGACCCGGCCGTCACTCTTCACCGTGGTCAACACCTCCTCGCCGCTGCGCCTGGACGGGCCGATGATCGAGGGCGTGATC
>DAIQBR010000457.1:0-1189 GCA_036781105.1 Kiloniellaceae bacterium | reverse complement strand
GTCCGGCGCCATGAGCCCGGCGACCGTGGCCGGCGCCCTGGCGCAGCAGCATGCCGAGGCCATGGCCGGCCTGGCGCTGACCCAGCTGGTCAATCCCGGCGCACCGGTGATCTACGGCGGCTTCACCTCCAACGTCGACATGAAGACCGGCGCCCCGGCCTTCGGCACGCCGGAGTACACCCGCGCCGCCATTGCCGGCGGCCAGCTGGCGCGCCACCTGGGCGTGCCCTACCGCTCCTCCAACGCCAACGCGGCGAACTGCGTCGATACCCAGGCGGCCTATGAATCGCAGATGTCGATCTGGGGTGCCGTCATGGGGCACGCGAACTTCCTGCTGCACGGCCTGGGCTGGCTGGAGGGCGGGCTCTGCGCCTCCTTCGAGAAGTTCGTGCTGGACGCCGAGATGCTGCAGATGATGAGCGAGACCCTGACGCCGCTGGAGGTGACCGAGGAGTCCATTGGCCTGGACGCGGTGCGCGAGGTCGGGCCCGGCGGCCACTTTTTCGGCTGCGCCCACACCCTGGCGCGCTACGACAGCGCCTTCTACAACCCCATCCTGTCGGACTGGCGCAACTTCGAGAGCTGGGAGGAAGCCGGCAGCGAGACGGCGACCCAGCGGGCCAACCGCCTGTTCAAGAAGGTGCTGGCGGACTACACGCCGCCGCCCCTCGACCCGGCCATCCGCGAGGCCCTGGACGATTTCGTCGCCCGCCGGACGAGGGAGGGGGGTGCCGAAGCTGCATAACTCGCGGCGGCGGAAGTCGGATATGTTCGCACCGCAATGACCGGACTTTCCGACAATTCCCGCGGCGCCCTGTTCATGGCGATCTGCATGGCCGGCTTCGTGCTGAACGATGCCATGATCAAGCTGGTCACCCAGGACATCAGCCTGTTCCAGGCGATCTTCCTGCGCGGCATCCTGGCCAGCCTGCTGATCGGGGCCCTGGCCTGGTGGCGCGGGCAGTTGTTCTTCCGGGTCTCCCGCGGCGACGGAAAGATGCTGGCCCTCAGGGTCTTGGGCGAACTGGGTGGCACGGTCTGCTACCTCACCGCGCTGATGCACATTCCCATCGCCAACGCCACGGCCATCCTGCAGGCGCTGCCCCTGGCGGTCACCCTGGGCGCGGCGGTCTTCCTGAAGGAGCCGGTGGGCTGGCGGCGCTACACCGCCATCGGCATCGGCTTCGCC
>DAIQBR010000456.1:0-2639 GCA_036781105.1 Kiloniellaceae bacterium | reverse complement strand
GGGCGAGCCGATGGTCAGGCCGAAGCCGTCGGGAAAGCCGGCTTCCGCGAGCAGCTTCTTGGCTCCCTCGGGATCGTAAGCGGTGGGTTCGGCGCCCGGCGTGGAGCCGAACATGCCCGGCGGCAGCAGCTCGCCGGCCGGCACGGCAACGCCGCCCATGATGCGGTCGACGATGGCCTCGCGGTTGATCGCCATGGAAACCGCCTGGCGCACCCGCACATCCTTGAAGGGGTTCTTGTCGGTTCCGGTAATGCCCGGGCTCGGCTCGGCCTCGTGATCGAGATGCAGGTAGATCACGCGGTTGGAGAGGCCCTGGGCGACCTGGAAGCCCTCGGACTTGATACGCTCAAGGTCTTGCAGCGGCGGCTTGTCGATCATGTCGACATCGCCGGCCAGCAGGGCGGCCACGCGCGGGCCGTCGCTGGTGATCGGCCGGAAGGTGACCGTGGCCCAGTCGGCCTTGTCGCCCCAGTAGTCTTCGTTGCGCTCGAAGACGATCTTCTCGCCGCGGGTGTATTCCTTCAGCTTGTAGGCTCCGGTGCCGATGGCGGCACTGCCGTCGTTGAAGGCCTCGGTCTTGGGGTAGTCGCCGGTGCCGGTGCAGCCGTCCGGGCTGAAGCCGATGTCGCCGGTGACCCCATTGGCCTGTGACGAGATCACGCCCCAGGCCGAAACCTCGACCGGGAGCAGCGGGAAGGGCCCGTCGGTGGTGACGATCAGGGTGTGGTCGTCCCTGGCCTCCATGTCCGCGATGCCCTTGGTGTAGACCGTGAAGGACGACGGGCTGTTCTCCACATTGGGAATGCGGCAGACCGTGTAGATGACGTCCTTGGCGGTGAAGGGCGAGCCGTCATGAAACTTCACGCCCTCGCGCAGCTTGAATTCCCAGGTGGTGTCGTCGAGCGGCTTGTAGGAGACCGCGAGGCCCGGGTGCAGGCGCTGGTTCTCGTCCTGCAGCAGCAGTGACTCGAAGGTGTGGCGCCGCATGGCATTGTTCGGGCCGAGGTTGTGATAGTGCGGATCGAGGGCCGAGGGTTCGGCCGAGAGTCCGATGGTCAGTTCCTGCGCGACGGCCGGCGAGGCCAGGACCGCGGCCAGCGAGACCGCGCACAGCAGAGTGCTCTTTCGCATGAGTTGGTTCCCCGTAAGACGTTGAAGCGCCTGTTCCTGTCGTCCGTGTCGTGTCCCTCGCTCCAGAGAACCCGCACGGAATTCTTTTGCGGATCTCTTCCATCGCTCGACGGCAGATCCTTCCAGGGTATAATGGGAGTGTCTATTGTAGCTGTCAAAGTGAAATGGCCTGTGGGACGATTTACGAATATTCGCAGGCAAACCCTGCCACCTTCGGCATACTGGTTATAACATATCGTTATGGGATACAGCTTCGATCCTCAGGCCGATGCAGAGGGCCGCCGGCTTCCGACGCCGCGCATGATGGAGGCTTTCAACGCCGTCATGGAGGCCGGCTCGGTGAGCGCGGCGGCGCGCTACCTCGGTGTCTCGCAGCCGGCGGTCAGCCGCCTGCTGAAGCAGTTCGAGGACGAGCTGGGGTTCTCCCTTTTCCACCGGGCCAAGGGCAAGCTGACCCCGACGCCGGAGGCGCACCGGCTTTCCATCGATGTCGGCAACGCCCTGGACGGCATCGATCGTGTCCGGCGTTCAGCGGAGGACGTGCGCCGTCACGGTGTCGGGCAACTGCGCGTCGGCGTGACGCCGATGCTCTACGAGGCGGTGCTGCACAAGCTGCTGCACGGCTTTCTGCGCGAGCATCCGCAGTTGGTGCTGACGATGGAGACCGGGCTCACCGAAATGATGGTCGACTGGCTGCTGCGCGACCAGGTCGAACTCGCCTTCGCCTCGATGCTGGAAAGCCATCCGGGAATCGACGCCATTGCCCTGATCGAGACTCACTCGGTCGTGCTGATGCCGCCGGATCATGCCCTGACGGCCAAGCGCGCCGTCGGCGTCGAGGATCTCGCCGAGGTGCCGCTGATCACCATGACCCGGCGCTATCCGTCGCGCCACCGCATCGAGCAGATGTTCCGCCGAGCCGGTGTGCCGATGCGGCTGCGCGCGGAGACCAACCTGTCCGGCACCATCTGTGATCTTGTGCGCATGGGGCACGGCGTCGCCATCCTCAACGCCCTGTCGTGGGGCGGTGCCGGCCGCGGCGACCTGGAAGCCCGCCCGCTGACACCCCGGCTGGTCAACCGCTACGGCGTGCTGCATCTCTCCGACCGCGGCTTCTCGCGCCCGGCTCAGCAGATGATTGCCGCCGTTCGGGCCCATCTGGCCCAGACAATGGGCAACGTGTACCTGGGGGAGTCATGACGGCCTGGAGGATCGCCGTCGGCGGATTTGCCTTGGAGTCGGTTTCCTTCCTGCCGCAGGAGACGGGTCTGGCCGACTTCGAGCGCGAGGCGCGCCGCGGCACCGCTCTCATCGATGGCCTGGCCGGCAGCGCCACCGTCGCCGGCGGCTTCCTGGAGGTGCTGGCCCAGGCGGGCGCCGAGGTCGTGCCTCTGGTCTATACCGACTGCTCGGCCGCGGGGCCGGCCAGCGACGCCGCTTTCGAGCATTACCGCGACGAGATCGTCGACGGAATTGCAGAGGCGGGACCGCTGGACGGCGTGCTGCTG
>DAIQBR010000455.1:0-2651 GCA_036781105.1 Kiloniellaceae bacterium | reverse complement strand
CGTGCTCTGCGCCGGCGACCGGCGCTGTCACGATCTAGCGATTTCCTTGCTGCAGAGCGCCTGATTGGCCATAACATTCAGGTTAGCCCGGATTTCTCAAACTATCATGGGCGTCACGGAGGCGAATTTGACGACAGGCCAGGAGAGGCGCGAAGAGCGTATCGGCAATACGGTCGAGCGTCTCGACGCCGCCTGTCGTCAAATTCGCCCCGCCCTTCGGGTCGCCTCAGGAAGCACGCTGGGGGCGTCGAAGCCCTCAACCGTAGTTCCCGCTACGCTTTTCGGGCTTCTCCTGCCCAGCGGGTTTCCTGAGGCGATGACGCCCGCGATAGTTTGAGAAATCCGGGCTAGGGGGCTTGTTGAAAGAGGATTCGGGCCGATTTCCCAGCGAAAGCGCACCGATCCCGCCACGAACAGGGTCTTGTCTTTGGGTAAGATGCAGCCTTTGCGCCGAATCGTTACCGCCTTCGCCGTGACCGCGGCGCTTGTTCTGCCTGCCGCCGCCGTCACCGCCCAAGACCAGAAGATCCACAGGTCCCACGCCATCGCCATGCACGGCGAGCCGAAGTACCCGGCGGACTTCACGCACTTCGACTACGTGAACCCCGACGCGCCCAAGGGCGGCCGGATCACGCTGTCGGCCAGCGGCACCTTCGACAGCTTCAATCCCTTCAACGCCAAGGGTACGCCGGGGCCTGCTGCCGGCATCGAAACGCTGCTCACCGCCAGCGCCGACGAACCCTTCACCAAGTACGGCCTGCTGGCCGAGTGGCTGGAATGGCCGGAAGACCGTTCCTGGATCACCTTTCACCTGCGCCCCGAAGCGCGCTGGCACGACGGCGAGCCGGTCACCGCCGACGATGTGATTTTCTCGCTGGAAAAGCTGCGCAACGAAGGTCGGCCGCTCTACCGCTTCTACTATCAGAGCGTATCGGCGGTCGAGAAGCTCGACCGGCTGACCGTCAAGTTCACCTTCGGCGACACGGAGAACCGTGAGCTGCCCCTCATTGTCGGCGAGTTGCCGATCCTGCCGAAGCACTATTGGGAGGGCCGCGACTTCACCGAGGCGACGCTGGAGCCGCCGCTGGGCAGCGGTCCCTACAAGGTCAGGAACTTCGAGCCCGGACGCTTCGTCGAACTGGAACGGGTCAAGGACTATTGGGGCGAAAACATTCCGGTTCAGCGCGGCACCAGCAACTACGACGTCATTCGCTACGATTACTTCCGCGACCGCACCATCGCGCGCGAGGCCCTGAAGGCGGGGCAGATCGACTACTTCTGGGAAAATTCCGCCAAGGAGTGGGCGACGGCCTACGAGGTTCCCGTGGTGCAGGCGGGTTTGCTGAAGCGCCAGCGCATCCTCGACGAAAGTTCCGGCGGCATGCAGGCCTTCTACATGAACGCCCGGCGCCCGCAGTTCAGCGATCCCCTGGTGCGCCGGGCGCTGGCCTTTGCCTTCGACTTCCAGTGGACCAACAAGACGGTCTACTACGGCCAGTATGAGCAGCCGGAGAGTTACTTCGCCCCGACCGAACTGGCCGCGCGCGGCCTGCCTGGCGGCGAGGAACTGGAAATCCTGGAACGCTACCGCGGCCGGGTTCCCGAAGAGGTCTTCACCACGCCCTACGAGGCGCCGAAGACCGACGGCTCCGGCTGGCCGCGCGCGAACCTGACGAGGGCCTTCGAACTGCTGGAGCTGGCCGGCTGGGTGGTGCGCGACATGAAGCTGGTGGACGCCGAGACCGGCGAGCCCTTCCGCTTCGAGTTTCTCTATGTCGACCCGGGCCAGGAGCGCGTCCTGCTGCCCTTCTTCCACAATCTGCAGCGCCTCGGCATCGAGGTGCGGCCGCGCCTGGTCGATACCTCGCAGTACATCAACCGGGTCCGCAGCCGCGACTTCGACATGATGATCTTCAACAACGCGCAGTCGCTGTCGCCGGGCAACGAGCAGCGCGAGTATTGGAGCAGCGCCGCCGCCGACCGGCCGGACAGCCGCAACATCGCCGGCGTCAGCGATCCGGTCATCGACGAACTCGTCGAACTGGTGATCCAGGCGCCCGACCGGGAAAGCCTGGTGCAGCGCACCCGCGCCCTGGACCGTGTCCTGCTGTGGCACCACTACGTCATCCCGCAGCTCATCGCGCCTTTCGACCGCATCCTCTATTGGGACAAGTTCGGGCGTCCCGACGTGATCCCGTTGCACGGCGTCAGCACAGACTACTGGTGGGTCGACCAGGAAAAGGCGGCCTCGCTGCCGGCGCGCCGGCGCAACATCGGATCGGCGGAGGAGAGCTGAACCCGCATGACCGGACTCTCTTCAGTATCATCGACGGCCTCGCGTGACGGCGGCCGGGTAGCGCAGTAGCCGGAGAGAAGACAGCCATGCTCGCCTACATCGTCCGCCGCCTGCTGCTGATCATCCCGACGCTGCTCGGAATCATGGTGATCAACTTCGTGGTCATCCAGGTGGCGCCGGGCGGGCCGGTGGAGCAGGTGATCGCCGAGTTGACCGGGCAGGGCGTGGAGGCGACCACCCGGGTGACCCGCGAAAGCGGTGAACTCGCGCCCAGCGGCCAGCAGAGTTCGGCATCCACAAACGGCGCAAATACATCGAAGTACCGCGGCGCCCAGGGCCTCGCCCCGGCCTTCAC
>DAIQBR010000454.1:0-2729 GCA_036781105.1 Kiloniellaceae bacterium | reverse complement strand
GAAGCGGCGGTGCCGGCCTGGATTGCGCGGCTGCAGGAAGACCTGCCGGGCCCCGCGCGAACGCAAGGGGCGTGAGCCTGGAGGCCGCCGTCGCCGCGGCCTGCGGCAGCACGCCCCGCGCCCGCCAGCGGCTCCTCGGCGGTTGCATCGCCGAGGTCTACCGCCTCGATTTCGACGACCGCCCGCCCCTGGTGGCCAAGGTGGCGCCCCAGGGCGGCCTCGCCGTCGAAGGCTTCATGCTCGATTACCTGGCAGGGCAGACCCGCCTGCGGGTCCCGAAAACACGTTTTGTCTCTGACGACCTGCTGCTGATGGACTATGTCGAAAATGACGGCGGCCGCAGTGCCGCCGCCGAAGCCGACGCCGCCGAGCAGCTCGCCGCCCTGCACGCGATCTCCGCCCCAGCCTTCGGCTTCGAGCGCGACACGGTGATCGGCGCCCTGCCGCAGCCCAATCCCTGGACCGAAGACTGGTGCGCCTTCTACCGCGACCGGCGCCTGCTGGTCATGGGCCGCGTCGCCCGCGAGTCGGGCCGCCTGCCGGCGGAGACACACCGCCAGCTGGAGCGCTTCTGCGCCCGGCTCGAAGAATTCATCGACCAGCCGCCGGCGCCCGGCCTGGTGCACGGCGACGTCTGGGCCGGCAACGTCCTGTTCGCCACAGATAAGACCGGGGGCCGCGTCGCCGCCTTCATCGATCCGGCGCTCTACTTCGCCGATCCGGAGGTCGAAATCGCCTACATCGAGCTGCTCAACACCTTCGGTACCGCCTTCCACCGGCGCTATCAGGAGCTGCGGCCGCTCCGGCCCGGCTACCGGGAGGGCCGGCGCGACGTCTACAACCTCTTCCCCCTGCTGGTGCATAGCGAGATCTGTGGACCCCCCTATGCACAAATGGTGCAGGACATCCTGACCCGCTACGGTTAGGTAGGGCTATGACCCCGACCACAACGGACAGCGCGCGCCCGGGAGGCGTCCAAGCCGAGCGCATCGGCTTCGGCATCGGCTGCGCCGTTGTCGGCCTCTTCGGCATGGCGGTGATGGATGCCTGCGCCAAGTTCCTCGGCAGCGGTTACGCCGTCAGCCAGATCATCCTCGCGCGCAACGGCATCGGCGCCCTGGCGGTGGTGGTCTTCGTTCTGCTGAGCGGCGCCGGCTTCGCAACGCTCAGGCCGCGGCGCCCCTTCCTTCTCGCATTGCGCACCCTGGTCAACCTGGGGGCCGCCTATTTCTTTTTCACCGGCCTGCGCTACCTGCCGCTGGCCGACGCCTTCGCCATCGCCTTCGCCGCGCCGCTGTTCATCACGGCGCTTTCGGTACCGGTGCTCGGCGAGCACGTCGGCATCCGCCGCTGGGGCGCGGTCATCTTCGGCTTTGCCGGCGTGCTGGTGGTGGTGCAGCCGGGCAGCGAGAGCTTCCGCCTCGAAGCGCTGCTGCCGCTGGGCGCCGCCCTCTCCTATGCCGTCGCCATGCTGATCGGGCGCATCCTGACGCGCGACATGTCGACCGCCTCCATCATGTTCTGGCCCAGTCTCGGCGCCGCCGCCGCCATGCTGGCGCTGATGCCCCTGCAGTGGCAGACGCCCACCCTGCCCGACGCCGGGCTCTTCGTCTTCATGGGGCTGATCGGCACCCTGGGCATGAGCCTCATCACCCAGGGCTACCGCCATGCTCCGGCGGCGGTCATCGCCCCTTTCGATTACTCGGTGCTGGTCTGGGGCGTCATCATCGGCTGGCTCGTCTTTCAGGACATTCCGACCGCAAACGTGTGGATCGGCGCCGCCATGCTGATCGCCAGCGGCCTCTATATCCTGCATCGCGAGACCCGCAAGCCGAAGCCGGTGCAGCCGGTGCCCGGCCCCCTGGGCCCGACGTCCTAGATTCTAGTCCAGCGGATAGACCGCTTCCGGCGAGTAGATCGCGCCCTCGTGGGAGAGGTAGCTGGAATAGAGCGTGAAGTCGGTCACCTGGAAGGGCTCGCAGCGGAACAGCGAACGTTCGGCGAAGTAGTGCTCCAGCCGGGCGCCGGGATGCGACTTGAAGCGCGCCAGGGTGACGTGCGGCTTGAACTTGCGCTTTTCCGGCGGCTGACCGGCGCGCCGCACCGCCTGTTCCACCTTCGCCTGCAGCCGCTCCAGGATTTCGTTGGCCTCGACCCCGACCCAGACCGAACGCAGGCGCCGCTCGTCGCCGAATTCGCCGACACCGGAGAGCGCGAGCGGGAAGCGCGGGCAGCGCACGCCGGACAGCGCCGCGTCGATGTCCTCCGCTTCGCGGCCGTCGACCTCGCCGATGAAGCGCAGGGTCAGATGGAGGCTTTCCGGCGCCACCCAGCGGGCGCCGGGCAGGCCGGAGCAAAGGCCGCAGAGGCGGCTGCGCAGGTGGTCGGGCAGGGAGAGGGCGATGAAGAGACGCATGGCAGGATACGGGAGGGAAATTTCAGGGGCAGGGATAGGTGTAGACCTTGTGGATGTCCTCCAGGGCCTTCACGGCATCGTCGCCGAGGGTGACCCGGGCGGCGCCGATGTTGGTCTTCAGCTGGGCCAGGGTGGTGGCGCCGATGATGGCCGCGCCGAGGAAGGGCTGGCGCAGCACGAAGGCCAGCGCCAGCTCCGCCGGATCGAGGCCCAAGTCCTTGGCGAGGCTCACATAAGCGGCGGTCGCCTGGTCCGCCTGCGGGCCCTGGTAGCGCCGGTTGTCCGGCCACAGGGTGCGCCGTGCGCCGGCCGG
>DAIQBR010000453.1:0-2752 GCA_036781105.1 Kiloniellaceae bacterium | reverse complement strand
CGCATAGAGCGTGTCAGCATGCCGACGGCCGGTGTCGGCAGCGGCCCCAGCAGCACCACGTCCATGCCGACGGAAATGAAGCCCGCGGTCAGCGCGGGTTCCAGCATGTAGCCGGAGAGGCGCGTGTCCTTGCCGATCACCACGGTGTGGCGGTGGTCGCCGCGCAGGAACTGGCGGCCCGCCGCCTTGGCGACCGCCAGCGCGGTTTCCGCGGTGATCGGCTCCCGGTTGGCGGTGCCGCGGATGCCGTCGGTTCCGAAAAGTTTGCGTGTCATCGAAAGGTTCCGCTTGCGTCGCCGCCCCGGCGGCAGGCCGGGACGGGGTCTCCTTATATCAAAGCGCTGCCGGTGTTGTCCGCCGGCGCGGTGAAATCGTCGGCCGGCGAGGCCATGGCGCCGGCAGCCTGCCACACGGCGACCGCCTGGCAGGTCTCCGCCACGTCGTGCACGCGCAGGATCTGCACGCCGCGCTGCAGCCCGAAGAGCGCTGCCGCGAGCGAGCCGCCGAGCCGCTGCTTGGGCCCGGGCAGCTGCCCGCCGGCCTGCGGCGCCAGCTTGGCGATGAAGCTCTTGCGGCTGGCGCCCAGCAGCACCGCCGTGCCGAGGCCCTGGAACAGCGCCAGTTCCTCGAAGAGCTGCAGGTTGTGATCGAGGGTCTTGCCGAAGCCGATGCCCGGATCGACCACGATGCGCTCCGCTGCGATGCCGGCCGCGGCGCAGGCGTCGATCCGTCCGGCCAGGTAGTCGTAGATGTCGAGCGCGGCGGACTGGTAGGTCGGATTGGTCTGCATGGTCTGCGGCGAGCCCTGCATGTGCATGAGGATCACCGGCACGCCGCACTCGGCGGCGGCCGCCGGGATTTCCGAATCGCCTTGCAGCGCGGTCACGTCGTTGATGATGGCGGCACCGGCGGCCACCGCCGCGCGCATGATCGCCGCATGGCGGGTGTCGATGGAGACGATGGCGCCCGCCTTGGCCAGGGCCTCGACCACCGGCAGGACGCGGGCGCGCTCCTCCTCCAGGCCGATCGGCGGCGCCCCGGGGCGGGTCGACTCACCACCGACGTCGAGGATATCGGCCCCGGCCGCCAGCATGGCGAGGCCGTCGCGCACCGCTACCTGCGGATCGGCCCGGTCGCCGCCATCGGAGAAGGAGTCCGGCGTCACGTTCAGGATGCCCATGACGCGCGGGCGGTTCAGCGCCAGTCCCGCCAGCGGCGCGCGCGGCGCGCTGAGGCGGGCCAGCAGGCGCTCGACCACCACGGCATTGCCGGGCTGGCGCGCCTCCGCCACGGGCGCTATATCGGAGAGGGTGAGGATGGCGCGGCTGGCGCCGCGGCCGGCACGCCAGATCGCCTCGCAGTGGCTGAAGCGCAGGTCGCCACCGGCGAGGCACAGCAGATGCTCCGCGCTGCTGTCGACTTCGGCCGGGCCGCGCAGCCCGACCGGTCGCAAGGTCAGTTCCGCTTTCATTGTCGCTGCTTATATCCGCGATGGGCTGCGAATGAAACGCTGTTGCCGACACCGCCCGGGCCCGGGACGGGCCGAGATGCGAAAGGGCCCCTGCACCGCAGGAGCCCTTCCAGAATGACGCGCGCCGGAGGGGCCCGGCATCGACCGCCGGACAGCTAGCTGCCCGGTTGCGGCTCCGGCTCCAGGCCACCCGGCGTGTCGCCGGAGTCCTTGCCCGTCGCGGCCTTGCCGCTGGAGGGCACCGAGGAACGGCGGCCGGTCGGGCCCGGATGGCTCTCGTCGCCGCGGTCGATGGTGCCGCCGTCGACGATGGTTCTCACCTCGTCGCCGCTCAGGGTCTCGTACTCCAGCAGCGCCTTGGTGACCGCATGGAGTTCCTCCATGTGATCGGTCAGCACCTTGCGGGCCTTCGACTCCGCTTCCTCGATGAGACGGCGGATTTCCTCGTCGATGAGGCGCGCCGTCTCCGGCGAGATGGTCTGGCTGCGCGACACCGAGTGGCCGAGGAAGACCTCTTCCTGGTTGTCGACGTAGCGCAGGCGGCCGAGCTTGTCGCTCATGCCCCACTCGGTGACCATGCGGCGGGCCAGGTTGGTGGCCTGCTGGATGTCGTTGCTGGCGCCGGTGGACACGTTCTCGACGCCGTAGATCAGTTCCTCGGCCATGCGGCCGCCGAACATCATCGCCAGCTTCGCCTTGATCTCGTTGTACTTCAGGCTGTAGCGGTCGGTCTCCGGCAGGTTCATGGTGACGCCCAGGGCGCGGCCGCGCGGAATGATGGTCACCTTGTGCAGCGGATCGTTACCCGGGACGAAGAGGCCGACCAGGGCGTGACCGGCCTCGTGGTAGGCGGTCTCTTCCTTGTCCTTCTCGGTCATCACCATGGAGCGCCGCTCGGCGCCCATCATGACCTTGTCCTTGGCGTTCTCGAAGTCGGCCATGGTGACGACGCGCTTGTTGGCGCGCGCGGCCAGCAGGGCCGCCTCGTTCACCAGGTTGGCGAGGTCGGCGCCGGAGAAGCCCGGCGTGCCGCGCGCGATCACCCGCGCCTCCACGTCGGGGCCCAGCGGGACCTTGCGCATATGGACCTTCAGGATCTTCTCGCGGCCGACGATGTCGGGGTTCGGCACCACCACCTGGCGGTCGAAGCGGCCGGGGCGCAGCAGCGCCGGGTCCAGCACGTCGGGGCGGTTGGTCGCCGCGATCAGGATGACGCCCTCGTTGGCCTCGAAACCGTCCATCTCGACCAGCAGCTGGTTGAGCGTCTGTTCGCGCTCGTCG
>DAIQBR010000452.1:0-2754 GCA_036781105.1 Kiloniellaceae bacterium | reverse complement strand
GGCGAAGCGGGCGATGACTGAGGGGCCCTGGGCGACCATGTCGCCCTCGGCGCGCGGCAAGGTGATGCGGCGGATCGGCGACCTGGTGGCGGAGAACGCCGAGCGGCTGGCCGAGATCGAGGTGCGCGACAACGGCAAGCTGAAGACCGAGATGCTGGGCCAGCTGCGCTACCATCCGGAGTGGTGGTATTACTTCGCCGGCCTCGCCGACAAGATGGAAGGCGGCGTGGTGCCCATCGACAAGCCCGACCACTTTGCCTTCACCACCCACGAGCCGGTCGGCGTGGTCGGCGCGCTCACGGCGTGGAACTCGCCGCTGCTGTTCATCGCCTGGAAGTGCGCGCCGGCGCTGGCGGCGGGCTGCTCGGTGGTGGTGAAGCCCTCGGAGTTCACCTCGGCCTCGACCCTGGAGTTCGCCGCGCTCACGCGCGAGGCGGGGCTGCCGGACGGGGTCTTCAACGTGGTGAGCGGCCTGGGCCAGGAGGCCGGCGCAGCCCTGGTGGCGCATCCCGACGTGGCCAAGATCACCTTCACCGGCTCGGACGCCACGGGGAAGATGATCTACCAGGCGGCGGCGACGACCATGAAGCGGGTGAGCCTGGAGCTGGGCGGCAAGTCGCCCAACATCGTCTTCGCCGACGCCAACCTGGAGGCCGCCGCCGCCGGCGCGGTGTCGGGCATCTTCGCCGCCACCGGGCAGACCTGCATCGCCGGCTCGCGCCTCTTGGTGCAGAATTCCATCAAGGACGAGATGACCGAGCGCCTGGTGGCGCTGGCCAAGACCGCGAAGATCGGCGACCCCATGCTGCCCGAGACCAACATCGGCCCGGTGACGACGCCGCCGCAGTACAGGAAGATCCTGGACTACATCGAGATCGCCAAGGGCGAGGGCGCCAGGCTGGTATTCGGCGGCGGGCCGTCGGACGCCGGGCCGCAGTTCGTCCAGCCGACCATCTTCACCGATGTCTCCAACGACATGCGCATCGCCCAGGAGGAGATCTTCGGCCCGGTGCTCTCCATCATCGGCTTCGACGACGAGGAGGAGGCCGTGCGTATCGGCAACGACGTGATCTACGGCCTCGCCGCCGGGGTCTGGACCAAGGACATCGGCCGCGCCCACCGCATGGTGAAGGCGCTGAAGGCCGGCACGGTCTGGGTCAACACCTACCGGGCGATCAGCTACATGATGCCCTTCGGCGGCATGAAGCACTCCGGGCTGGGCCGCGAGAGCGGCATCGAGGCGATCAAGGAATACCTCGAGACCAAGTCGGTGTGGATCAACACCTCCGACGCCGCGCCGGGCAACCCCTTCGTGATGCGCTGAGCTTCAGGTACCGACCGTCATGCGGAAATCCCTGATCCGGCGCTGCCGGCGCCTCGACCAGTGGCTGCGCGGCCGCCTGGGGGACCGGACCAAGACCCTCTACATCGACTTTCCGCCGGAGCCGAAACCGCGCTACGGCTTCGGGCGGCCGCCACATGCGGCGCTGCACGACCTCATGGCGGCCAGGCGCGCGCGCTATGCGGCGATCCTGGCCGACTGCCAGGCCTTCACCGAGGGGCTGCGCGGCATTGCGGCCACGGCCGCCGGGGATTCCGACGCGCCCTGCTGGGACAACGCCTATTTCGCCGGCACCAACGCCGTGCTGCTGTACTGCCTGGCGGCGCGCCGCCAGCCGAAACGCTATGTCGAGGTCGGCTCGGGCAACTCGACGCGCTTCATGCGGTATGCCATCGGCCAGGAAGGGCTGGCGACGGAGATCGTCTCCATCGACCCCAGCCCGCGCGCGGCGGTGAAGAACATCAGCGACCGGGTCATCGCGGAAAGGCTGGAGGACCTGGACCTCGCCCTCTTCGACGAACTTTCCGGCGGCGATTTCCTCTTCATGGACGGCTCGCATCGCTGTTTCCAGAATTCCGATGCCACCGTCTTCTTTCTCGAGATCCTGCCGCGGCTGGCGCCGGGCGTGCTGGTCTACATCGACGACGTCTTCCTGCCCTACGACTACCCGCCCGAATGGGCCGATCGCTGGTATTCGGAACAGTACCTGCTGGCCGCCACCCTGCTGGCCGACCGCGGGCGGCGCTACGAGATCGTCTTTCCCCACGCCTTCGTCTCCGCCGACGAAGAGCTGGGCGCCGCGGAGCGCCGCCTGTGGGCGGCCATCGGCCACCCCGGGAGCGGCGGCAACGGCCTGTGGCTGACGATCAAAGAGTAGGGGAGGACGAGGCTCACGTTTTGGGCGCGAGTCAGCTTCGCGCCACGGAAGGCGCCGGCCACGCCGCCAGCCCGCGGCCGCCCGCGGATTCCGGCCCTTGACGCCGCTTGCGGGCCGCCACCCTGGGACTGCCGGCTTAACCCTTCCTTCACCGCTTGCTTGCATCTATGTATCTGAAATCTGGCGGAAATGGCCGTGGGCGGCCGCCGCCGCAAAGAGCAAGAGGACAGCAGCGCGGTCGATGGCGGTTTCCACCTCAAACGGGCTTTCCGGCGCGGCGGTTCAGGACGACGTCGACGCCGCCCGCGACGGATCCGGCGGGCGCCAGCTGGAAGACCTGCGGGCCGAATGCCATGCCCTGCGCCAGCAGCTCGACGCCGCCCGCGACGGCGCGGTTTTCGGCGAGGCGCTGGAGGCCGTCTCCGAGGCGATCGTGATCTACGACGCCGACGGGCGCCTGGTCACCTGCAACCGCAACTTCCGGGAACTCTACGGCTACAGCGAAGCGGAAGCGCGCCCGGGCGTGCATTTCGCC
>DAIQBR010000451.1:0-2769 GCA_036781105.1 Kiloniellaceae bacterium | reverse complement strand
ATGATCACCCACGACCTCGGCGTGGTCGCCGGGCTGTGTGACCGCGTCATGGTGATGTACGCCGGACGCGTGGCCGAGCGCGGCAGCGTGCGCGATATCTTCTACCGCCCGCAGCACCCCTACAGCCTTGGCCTGCTCAACTCCATGCCGCGTATCGACGAGCACGGCGTCTCCGAACTGGCCGCCATCCCAGGCCAGCCGCCGAACCTGCAGAACCTGCCCCGGGGCTGCAACTACCAGCAGCGCTGCCCTTTCGTCTTCGAGCGCTGCCGCCAGGAGGAACCGGCGCTGCGCGGGCTCGACGGGGACGAGAGGCGCGCCAAGGCCTGCCACCTGGAACGCCTGGAACAGCCACAGCCTGAAGAAGAGGGGGTGCCGGCATGACTTCGCCGCTGCTTTCCGTGCGCGACCTCAAGGTGCATTTCGACGTGCGGGTCGGCGGCATCTTCGCCGGACGCTACCGGCCGCTGAAGGCGGTCGACGGGGTCAGCTTCGAACTGAAGGCCGGCGAGACCCTGGGTATCGTCGGCGAGTCCGGCTGCGGCAAGTCGACCCTCGGCCGTGCCATCCTGCGCCTCATCGAGCCAACCGGCGGCCGCGCGGTCTGGCTCGGCGAGGAACTTTCCGGGCTCGACGCCCAGGCGATGCGCGCCAAGCGCCAGGACATGCAGATCATCTTCCAGGATCCGCTGGCCAGCCTCAATCCGCGCATGACCGTGGGGGAGATCATCGCCGAGCCCCTGAAAACCTTCGAGTCCGGCATCGGCCGCGAGGCCATCAAGACCCGGGTGAAGGAGATGATGGCCAAGGTCGGCCTGCTGCCGCAGATGATCAACCGCTACCCGCACGAATTCTCCGGCGGCCAGTGCCAGCGCATCGGCATCGCCCGTGCCATGGTGCTGGAGCCCAAGCTCATCGTCTGCGACGAGCCGGTCTCCGCCCTCGACGTCTCGATCCAGGCGCAGATCGTGAACCTGCTGATGCGCCTGCAGAGCGAGTTCGGCCTCTCCCTGCTGTTCATCAGCCACGACCTCTCGGTCGTGCGCCACATCAGCCACCGCATTATGGTGCTCTACCTCGGCCGGGTGATGGAGATCGCCGACCGCGAGGCGATCTACCTGCGGGCCCGCCATCCTTACACCCAGGCGCTGATCTCCGCCGTGCCGATCCCCGACCCGGACAAGGAACGCGAGAAACGGCGGCTGGTGCTGCAGGGCGAACTGCCGAGTCCCCTCGCGCCGCCCTCGGGCTGTGTCTTCCGCACCCGCTGTCCCAAGGCGACGGAACTCTGTGCCCGCGAGGTCCCGGTGCTGGAAGAGGACGGCACCGGCGACCTGCACCGCGTCGCCTGCCACCACTGGCGGGATTAGGCTCCCCGTCTTTCTTGACCTTGTCCGGCCCCGCCCGGGATACTTCCTGCAACGAAATCAGGGAGGAAGCGCCGCCATGACACGGCTGACGGCAGAGCAGGAAGCCATCCGCGACAAGGCCAGGGAGCTGGCGGAGGCGGTGATCGCCCCCCGTGCGGCCGAGGTCGACCGCGAGGAGGCCTATCCCTGGGACAATTGCCGCGCCCTGCGCGAGGCCGGCTTCTTCGGCATGACCATTCCGCAAGACTACGGCGGCCAAGGGCTCGGTTTCCTCGAGGTGACGCTGGTCATCGAGGAGATGGCGCGGGTCTGCGGCGTCACCGGGCGCATCGCGGTGGAGGCCAACATGGGCGCCGTCAGTGCCATCATGGCCTACGGCAGCGAGGCGCAGAAGCAGGTGGCCGCCCGCCAGGTGCTCTCCGGTGATAAGCCGGCGATCTGCATCACCGAGCCCGGCGCCGGCAGCGCCGCCAGCGAGATGACCACCCGGGCCGACAAGCGCGGCGACCGCTACGTCCTCAACGGCGGCAAGCACTGGATCACCGGCGGCGGCGTCTCCGGGCTGCACCTCATCTTCGCGCGGGTCTTCGACGGCGGCGTGGAGCAGGGCATCGGCGGCTTCATCGCCGTGCAGGACGCCGGGGCAGGAACGCCCAAGGGCCTCACCATCGGCCGGCGCGAGCCGACCATGGGCCTGCGCGGCATCCCGGAGACCGAGATCCTGTTCGAGGACCTCGAGATTCCCGAGGACATGCTGCTGATGCCGCCGCAGGGCCTGCGCCGCGGCTTCGGCGCGCTCATGTCCGCCTACAACGCCCAGCGTGTCGGCGCGGCCACCGTGGCCCTCGGTATCGCCCAGGGCGCCTACGAAGAGGCGCTGGCCTACAGCGGCAAGCGCGAGCAGTTCGGGCGGCCGATCTGCGAGTTCCAGGGCCTGCAGTGGATGCTGGCCGACATGGCGACGCAGCTTGCCGCCGCCCGCGCCCTGATCCATAAGGCGGCCGACTGCGGCCGGGGCTTCCCCGACGTGCTGGAAGCCGCGCAAGCAAAAGTCTTCGCCTCGGAGATGGCGATCAAGGTGACCAACGACGCGTTGCAGGTCTTCGGCGCTGCCGGCTACTCGCGCAACAACCCGCTGGAGCGCATGGTGCGCGACGCACGCATGTTCACCATCGGCGGCGGCACCGCGCAGATCCTGCGCACGGTGATCGCCTCACGCCTGCTGGAACGCAAGCTGCCGCAGACCCGGGACGGCTATCTCAATCTGGCGCGGGCGGGGGAGTAGATAACCCTCCGTTCGTCACCCTCGGGCTTGTCCCGAGGGTCCAGGGCAACTTGTTGAGTGGTAGCCCTGGATGCTCGGAACATGTATGGACGGCCCCGGTGCAAGGGTTTTCTG
>DAIQBR010000450.1:0-2850 GCA_036781105.1 Kiloniellaceae bacterium | reverse complement strand
GGACGCCAGACGCTGGGCCGGGTCCGAGGGAGGCTCGCCGATGTGATAGTCGGCGGTGCCCGCGGAATCCACCTCCACCGCGGCGAGACCGGCCTCGGCCAGGCGCGCCCGCAGGATCACCTCCGCGCTGGGTGAGCGGCAGATGTTTCCGGTGCAGACGGTGAGGATCTTGAAACTCATGCGCTCTGCGTTGATCCAGTTGTGGCTGTTTTCCGCGCCGCTGTTTCGTCTATCATCGCCCCCCGTGTCACGCAACCGTATGCCCAAGCCCAGCCGACCAACGAACCGGAGCCCACAGCGAGCGATGGAAGATCGGCGCATCGTTATTCTGACGGGGGCGGGTATCTCCAAGGAGTCCGGCCTGGATACCTTCCGCGATCCGGATGGCCTCTGGGCGCGTGTGCGCATCGAGGATGTGGCGACGCCGGAGGCCTTCGCGCGCGATCCGGCGCGGGTGCACGCCTTCTACAACCACCGCCGGGAAACCCTGCTGCAGCCGGAGATCCGCCCCAATGCGGCGCATCTCGCGCTGGCGCGGCTGGAGGCGGAGTGGCCCGGCGACTTCCTGCTGGTGACCCAGAACATCGACGACCTGCACGAGCGCGCCGGCTCGCGGAAACTGGTGCATATGCACGGCGAACTGCTGAAGGCGCGCTGCCTCGCCTGCGGGACGGTCAGTCCCTGGCGCGACGCGATAACGGTCGACAGCCTCTGCCCCGACTGCGGCGCCGAGGGCACGCTGCGGGTCAACGTGGTGTGGTTCGGCGAGATGCCGCTGGAAATGGACCGCATCTACGAGGCGCTCGGCGCCTGCGACCTCTTCGTCTCCATTGGCACCTCCGGCAACGTCTATCCGGCGGCCGGCTTCGTCGCCGAGGCACGCGACAACGGCCGGGCACACACCGTGGAACTCAATCTCGAGCCCTCGGAGGGGTTCTCCCTCTTCGACGAACATCGCCACGGCCCGGCCAGCGTCGAGGTGCCGGCCTTCGTCGAACGGATACTTACGAATGGCCGGGCAGATGGCTGGTAGCACAGCGGCAAAGACCGAGCGCGAGTTGCAGAAGGTCGTGGCCGAAGCGCGCGCCTGCCGGCTCTGCGCGCAGCACCTGCCGCTCGGCCCGCGCCCTGTGTTGCGCGCGGCGGCCTCGGCGCGGCTGATGATCGTCGGCCAGGCGCCGGGCACCCGCGTGCACGAGACCGGCGTGCCGTGGAACGACCGTTCCGGCGAACGCCTGCGCGACTGGCTGCAGATCCCCGGCGAGGTGTTCTACGACGAGACGAAGGTCGCCATCGTGCCGATGGGCTTCTGCTATCCCGGCGTCGATGCCAAAGGCGGCGACAAACCGCCGCGTCCCGAATGCGCACCGCTGTGGCATCCACCGCTGCGCGCCGGACTCACTGGCGTCGAACTCACCCTGCTGGTCGGCATGTATGCGCAGCGGCACTATCTCGGCAAGCGTCGCCAGAAGACGCTGACCGCAACGGTGCACCACTGGCGCGACTATCTGCCGGATTTCCTGCCGCTGCCGCATCCGAGTTGGCGCAACACCGCCTGGCTGAAGAAAAATCCCTGGTTCGAAACCGACCTGCTGCCGGATCTGCGCAGGCGGGTGAACAAGCTGGTGGGCTGACGAGTCAGTCCTTGCGTGTCACCCCTTGCGCGTCACCAGGTAGGCACAGCGGCGGGCGCCGGCCAGGATGTGGTCGATGCGCTTCACCTCGTGCTCGCTGCCGAGCGACTTCTGAAAGACTTCGAGCTCCAGCTTGCAGAGCTTGGTGCAGGCGCTGGCGGCCGAGCAGACCGGACAGTGGTTTTCGACCAGCAGGTAGCCGCCGTTGGCCTTGGTGACCTCGGCCATGTAGCCTTCCTCGGTGCGGATTTCCGCCAGGGCCTTCAGCTTCTTCGGCAGGCTCGGCTGCTTGTCCATGCGTGACTTGTAAGCGACGACCTGCTCCCTGGCGCGCAGCTTCAGGATCTTGTCGAGGCCGTCGCTGCCGAAGGCCTGCTTCATGGAGTTGATGAGTCCGATGGTGAACTCGGCGTGGCCGTCGGGAAAGAAGCGGTCGGCCGCCGGGGTCAGGGCCCAGAGCTTGGCCGGGCGTCCGACCACCTTGTTTCCCGGGGGTCGCGCTTCCGCCTCGTGGCTCACTAGGCCCTCGGCCTCCAGGTCGTAGAGGTGCTGGCGCACCGCCATGGCGGAAATGCCGAGGCGGCGAGAAAGCGCAGCGGCGTCCTGCGGGCCTTCCTGCTTCAGCAGGTCGATGAGGGCGCGGCGGCTGCGCTTCTCGGCGGGGACGGCGTTGCCTCGGCTCATCTGCACTTTCTAAAGTTTTTTCTTGAGAAAGGCAAGGGCCGGGTCTAGGCTTTTCGAAAGATAAAGTTTTAGAAAGTCAGATGGGGAAATCTGCCATGGCTCTGGCCCGCGAGAGCGCTTCCACACTGGTCCGTGTCGCACCCCTGCAGACCCTGCTGGAAAAAGGCCGGCACCTTTTCAAGCTGCACGGCAAGCAGATCGTCGTCTTCGCCGGCGACGGCGGAGTCTTCGCCTGCAACAACCGCTGCCCGCACGAAGGTTACCCTCTGATGGAGGGATCGCTGTCCCAAGGCGACGCAGGGGATTGCGTGCTGACCTGCAACTGGCACAACTGGAAGTTCGACCTCGCCAGCGGCGAGACCCTGGTGGGCGGCGACAGGCTGCGGCGTTACCCGGTGGAGATCCTCGACGGCGAGGTCTGGGTCGACATCGCCGACCCGCCGGCCGGGGAAATCGCGGCCGCCGCCCTGGACGCGCTGCGCGACTCCTTCCGGCGCCATGAGTACGACCGCATGGCGCGGGAGATCTCGCG
>DAIQBR010000449.1:0-2894 GCA_036781105.1 Kiloniellaceae bacterium | reverse complement strand
CCAGGAAGCACGGCTACACGACCAAGGGCCGGGGCATGTTCCGCGGCATCGACGTCGGCGACGGCGAGACGGCTTCGGCCATCTGCGCGGCCTGCTTCGAGCGCGGTCTCATCATCGAGACCTCCGGCGCGCACGATGAGATCGTGAAGGTGCTGGCGCCGCTGACCATTAAGCTGGAGCAATTGGACGCCGGCCTGGATATCGTGGCGGAGGCCTTCGCCGAGACTCACCGCTCGGCGGCCGCGGCTTAACAGGGGACAGAGAAGATGATCGTCAGGGACTACAAGGAAGCCAAGGACAGCGAGCGCCGGGTGACGGCGGAGGGCTGGGAAAGCGTGCGCCTGCTGCTGAAAGGCGACAACATGGGCTTCAGCTTCCACATCACCACCATTTTCGCCGGCGCCGAACTGCACCTGCATTACAAGAACCACTTCGAATCGGTCTACTGCATCTCCGGCGAAGGCTCGATCGAAGACTGCAACACCGGCGAGGTTCACCAGATCCGGCCCGGCGTGATGTATGCCCTGGACCAGCACGACAAGCACATCCTGCGCGGCAAGACTGAAATGATCATGGCCTGCTGCTTCAATCCACCGGTCAGCGGCAAGGAAGTGCACGGGCCCGACGGCGCCTACGCCCTGGAAGACGACGCGGCCTGAGTGCCGCCCGGCGGGATGCCACAGGCCCAGCAAGAGCTTAAATCAGGAGTAGCGTCAGCGTGACGGAAGCAGTGATCCAGCAGTCCTCCAGCAACGGCAACGAACCCGGCCGGCAACGCCACAGCGTGCACAAGATCGGCGGCACCTCGATGTCGGCGGTCGATATCGTGGTGGACGACATCGTCTGCGCCGGCGGCAGCGACGACGATATCTATAACCGCGTCTTCGTGGTTTCCGCCTACAGCGGCATGACCGACCTGCTGCTGGAACACAAGAAAACCGGCGCGGCCGGCGTCTACGGCCTCTACGCGGGCTCGGAAAACGAGTGGGCCTGGGGCGACGCCCTGACCAAGACCGGTGAGGCCATGCGCGAGAAGAACCGCGAGGTCCTGGAAGATACCAGCGACATCGCCCTGGCCGACCGCTTTGTCGAGGAGCGTATCGAGGGGGTGCGCAGCTGCCTGTTGGATCTGCGCCGCCTGTGCTCCTTCGGCCACTTCAAGCTGCCCGAACACCTGATGACCGTGCGCGAGATGCTGAGTGGCATCGGCGAGGCGCACAGCGCCCACAACCTCATGCTGCGGCTCTGCCGCGCCGGCATCAATGCGGTCTTCGTCGACCTCACAGGCTGGCGCGAGAACGGCAGCATGAAACTGGACGAACGCATCGCCACGGCCTTCGAGAACATCGACCTGACGCGCCAGCTGCCCATCGTCACCGGCTACGCCCAGTGCGAGGAAGGCCTGGTCGACCTCTATGGCCGGGGCTACAGCGAGCTGACCTTCTCGCGCATTGCCGTGCAGACCGGCGCCCGCGAGGCGGTGATCCACAAGGAGTTCCACCTGTCCTCCGCCGATCCCTAGCTGGTCGGCAAGGATGCGGTGCGCCAGATCGCCGAGACCAACTACGACGTCGCCGACCAGCTCTCCAACATGGGCATGGAGGCGATCCACCCCAGCGCCGCCAAGGGCCTGCGCCAGGCCCGCATTCCGCTGCGCATCATGAACACCTTCGATCCCGACGACCCCGGCGCGATGATCCGCGGTGACCTGGAGGCGACGGCCCCGGCGGTGGAGATGATCACCGGCCTGAAGGGCGTCTATGCCTTCGAGTTCTTCGAGCAGGACATGGTCGGCGTGAAGGGCTACGACGCGGCGATCCTGGAGGCGATGAAGCGCCACAAGGCTTACATCGTCACCAAGACCTCCAACGCCAACACCATCACCCATTTCCTGAAGGGCTCGGCCAAGGCAGTGAAGCGGGTCGAAGAGGATCTCAACGAGCGCTTCCCCTCGGCCTCCATCAACTCGCGCAAGGTGGCACTGATCTCCATCCTGGGCCGCGACCTGCGTCTGCCGGGCTTGGCAGCGCGGGCGCTGACCGCGCTGGCCGAGGCCGGCATCGAGCCGCTCGGCTTCCATGACCTGCTGCGCAAGGTCGATATGCAGGTGGTCGTCGATGAAGGCGACCACGACGCCTGCATCCGGGCGCTGCACCGCGCCCTCATCGAGCAGGCCGGCGACAAGGCCTCCGGCCTCAGCGCGGCGGCCTGAAGCCCCGCCGCCTGAAGCTCGCCGCCTGAAGCCCTCTCTGGGGCGTTTGCCCTACCTCAGCCCGGTCCGCTAAAGTCGCGCCCGAGATTCGACTGACCTTAAGGATGGCGCTTTATGACCGACCGCTTGGACCCGAGTCGCCTGGATCGGGCGGAGCTGATTTCCCTGCTGGAGACCCTGGGCAGCGAGAACGACGAGGAAGTCCTCGCCGCCGCCCGCGTGCTGGACACCAAGGTGACGGCGGCCGGCCGACGGCGCCGGTCGCGATCCGGAGGAAGAGGAAGCCGAATCAGATGACGCGGCCGAGGCCGGCACCGCCACCGCGGCCCTGCCCGCCGACGAGGCGGCAAAGAAGGCCGAGACCCTGGCCCTCATCGAGAAGCTGCTGGCCCGCAGCGGTCACTCCAGCGACCTCCGCCAGGAGCTCGAGGGCTACAAGGAGGAGCTGGCCGCCGGAGAGGACGGCGAGTTCGGCGACAGCGATCACGCCTACATCCGCGCTCTCTACAGGCGCCTGGCGGGCTGACCGCGGCGGCCCGTGAAACGCCTCCTCATCGTCGCCCACGTGCCGTCGGAGAACACCCGGCGGCTGCGCGACGCGGTGGTCGAGGGGGCGCGTTCGCCGGACATCGAAGGGATCGAGCCCCGCGCCCTCACCCCCTTCGAGGCCGGCCCCGACGAT
>DAIQBR010000448.1:0-2921 GCA_036781105.1 Kiloniellaceae bacterium | reverse complement strand
ACCAGGTCGCCGTCGATGACGGTCGGCACCAGGCCGTTGGGGTTCAGCGCGCGGTATTCAGGGTCGTCGTTGCCGCCGAACTTGCCGCCGCGATCGATCCGTTCGAAGGGCAGGCCAAGTTCGTCGAACAGCCAGAGCACCTTCTGGACGTTGGAGGAGTTTGCCCTGCCATGCACCACGATCATCGCCGTTCTCCTTCCCGCTTCGCTCAGCCGCGCCAGTCGAGCTGCGCCAGCAGCTTGCCCGCATCGGGCAGGCTGTCGCAGGACCAGATTGACTGTAGCACGGCGTCGACCTGTTCCGGGCTCAGCAGGCCGGCGGCGCAGTCGCGGAACTTGTCCTCGACCTCCAGGTCGCTCAGCGGATTGTGCGGGCTGCCGCGGTAGTTCTCGTCGGCCCAGCGCTCCAGCGTCCGGCCGTCCTTCGTCTCCACCACGACCTTGGAGCGGATGCGCTCCCAGCCCAGGTCCTCGATCTGCTGGTCGAAGGCGGTCTCGACCTTCTGCTGCATGGCCTGGCATTCCGGCGAGGCGACGAATTCGTCGGTGAACTCGGCCTTGCCGCAGCGCCCGCGCAGGATGATGGCGGCGAGCAGGAAGGCGAAGGAGAATTTGCCTTCCAATTCCGTCTTCGCAATCCGGTAGCGGATCGGCCCCAGCACGTTGCGCCCAGCACGCAGGGTGACGCGCGCGATGTCCTCCGCCTTGACGCCCTCGTCGCGCAGCAGGAACAGCAGCGCGTCCATGCTCGGATGGGTCAGCACGCCGGAGGGATAGGGTTTGATCGAGACGCCGGGGCTCACCATCGTGAAGGGCCGGCCGAAGCGCTCGCGCACCAGCGACGGCTCGCCGCCCGGCCCGGCCACGGCCAGATAGCCCCACTTGCCGTCCAGGGCCTCCTCGTTGGCGGTGAAGCCGCCGCGCACCAGCAGCGCCGCGGTGACGCCGTTCTCCGCCGCCCGGCCGACGTGCAGCGGCTTGGTCATGGTGCCGAAGCCGGCGCGAATGCCGGCGGCCATGGAGGCCGCCACGCCGAGCGCGCGGGCGATGTCGCCGGCATCGAGGCCCAGCAGCTTGGCCGCCGTGGTCGCCGTGGCGAAGGTGCCGATGGTGCCGGAGGTGTGGAAGCCGCGCATGTAGTGGTCGGGGTTGATCGCCTCGGCGATCTTGCAGGCAACCTCGAAGCCGGCGTTGAAGGCGGTGAGAAAGCGCTGGCCGTCGACCGGGCGGCCTTCCTCGGCGGCCACCAGGTCGCCGACCGCCAGCGCCGCCGCCAGCGGCGGCACCGTCGGATGCATGAGCAGGCCATAGGGGCGGCCCGGCCCTTCGGCGAGCTGGGTATCGTCCCAGTCCATGGCGTGGCCGGCAGTGCCGGCCCACAGCGCCGCGCGCGTCGCACTGGCACGCCGTCCGCGGAGACCCAGCAGACGGCTCTGTGCGGCACCGCCTTCAGCCCGGATGAAGTTTTCCAGCGCCGCCATGCCGGGCTGCTCGCTGCCGGCCAGCATGACACCGAGGCCGTCGATCAGGCAGCGCTTGGAAAGCCGCAGCCCCTCGGCGTCGAGATCACCGAAGGAGACTGCGGCGGCGAAGCGTGCCGCTGCCGCAGTGAGGCCGGAGAGATCCTGCCCCGGCGCGGTGGCATGCACATCCTGACCAGCGGTGGCAGCGGTCATTGTCGTTTTCTCCTGTTGTTTTTTGCGCGCGCGAAACCGCGGCGCGGCGACGCACCGGCGGTTCTCGCAGAACGGATGTAGCGGAAAGACGGCCCGGTCAGGCCGCCCCTTAGGCCGACTGGGCGGTCGCCTCCAAGGCGGCGAGCAGGCGCGCCTTGGCGCGCTCCACATGGCGCCAGTGGGTGGCGTGGGCGCGCTCGACGTCGCCCGAGGCCAGCGCGTCGACCATCTCGCGATGCTCGCGGTTGGAGACCGCGAGGCCGCCGCCCTGCACCAGGCTCTTGGCGCGGAACAGGTGCATTTTCTTCACGAAGCGCAGGTACTCGGCCAGCAACGACTTGTTGCCGGCGGACTCCACGATGGTGCGGTGGAATTCCAGGTTCAGCGGATAGTAGGTTTCGAAGTCCGACTTCGCCGCCGCCGCCTCCATGGCGTCGAGCTGGCGGTTCAGCTTGGCCAGCAGTTCGTCGTTCATCTTCTGCGCCAGCAGCCGCCCGGCCAGCCCGAAGAGCGCCGCGCGCACGTCGTAGACCTCCAGCGCCTCCTCGATGGAGAGCTGGCGCACGAAGACGCCGCGGTTGCGGATAACTTCCACGAAGCCCTTGGCCTCCAGGCTGCGCGTCGCCTCGCGCAGCGGCCCCCGGCTCGTCCCGAAGCGCGAGGCCAGCTGAATCTCGTTGAGGCGTTCGCCGGGGGCGAGTTCGCCCTCGACGATCAGCCGCTCGATCTGTCTCTCCAGGGCATTGGTCAACGACACGGTCTTCACGACCGTGAGGTCGTCGAGCGGCGCAAGGTTGTCTTCCATGGGGCTCACGTGTTGTCTCAGTGAAAACTGTAAACAATTTACCAGCCCGCTGCGCCTAGGCAAAGCATTACTGGGCGCCCAATTACCCGCTCCATTTGACCGCTAAAAAGCGGTAAATCCCTGCAATTGCAGTACCTTTGCCGGCCGAAGGGCCGCCTCACGCCGCCAGCGCCGCCAGCACCGCCTTGGTCACATCGGCGCTACCGGCCTGGCCGCCCAGGTCCGGCGTGCGCGGGCCCGACTCGGTCACCTTCTCGATGGCGCGCATCAGCCGCGCCGCCGCCGCGGTCTCACCGAGGTGTTCCAGCATCATCGCGCCGGTCCAGAAGGCGCCGATGGGATTGGCGATGCCCTTGCCGATCAGGTCGAAGGCGGAGCCGTGGATCGGCTCGAACATCGAGGGCACGTCTTTCGCCGGATTGATGTTCGCGGTGGCGCCGT
>DAIQBR010000447.1:0-2932 GCA_036781105.1 Kiloniellaceae bacterium | reverse complement strand
GCGCCCCGGCGGCCACGTGCTTATGCGCATGCCGGACCTGAAGGCGGTCGCGGCGGCCCTGCTGCGCGTCGGCCCCAGCGGTATCGCCTACCAGTCGCCCTCGGGCCCGATCACGCCGCTGGACATGCTCTACGGCCACGGCGCCTCGATCGCCCGGGGCGAGCACGGCATGCAACACAAGACAGGTTTCAGCGAGGAGAGCCTCGTCGCCCTGCTGAAAGCCGCGGGCTTCACCAAGGCGCGGGCGAAACCCCGCCATTTCGATCTCTGGGCACTGGGCGTGAAGTAGCCGCCCGGCGGCCTGAATTGATCCAACGCAAGGCCGGGAGCGGCGCAGCGGCGCAGATTGGCTGAAGCGCGCCTGGACAGAACCGCGAAAGAAAAGCCGCCGGATGACATTCTTTCCCTCCCGGGCGGGCAGCCACGCCAAGCTGCTCGGCCGGATGATCCGCACCTGTGGCGTCGATCCGGCGCAGCTGACGCATGACCGTCCGGGCCTCACCTTTATCAGCGTGGCACGCGCCTGCATGGCCTGCGGGGACACCGACAGCTGCCGCGCGTGGCTCGACTCAGCCGAGCGCGAGGGCGTTCAGGAGCCGCCGTCGTTCTGTCCCAACGCAGCCCGCTTCCGGCAGCTGCGGGCCGAATGAGCTGCGGGAGTTTTTGATCCAGCGCAAGGCGGCGGTCCGGCGGATGTGCTCTGCTGGGCGCATCCTCGAGAGGAGTCTGCGCTATGGGTAAATTCCTATCCCGCCTGGAAACGCACAGCAAGTTCATGGGCCGCATGATGGAATACTGCGGCATCGATCCCGTGCACCTGGCGCAGGACCGCTGCGGCATCACCATCATGCAGGCCGCGCGGGCCTGCATGGCCTGCGGACGCACCGAGAGCTGCAAGAAGTGGCTGGATGCCGCCGAGCGGGCGGGCATCCAGGAGCCGCCGTCGTTCTGCCCCAACGCCGAGCGCTTCCGCCAATCGCAGGATATGTACTGAAGCTCAGATCTCGGTGGCGACGTAGCCGGCGGCGGCGGTGATCGCCCGGCCGGCGGGGGTCACCGCGCGCTTGCAGAAAGTGTGCTTGCTGCCCGCCGCGCCATCGCGGCCTTCGCTCCAGAGGTAGTTCACCCAGCCGCCCGCCGGCCGCGCAGTCGCCAGCGCCAGAATCTCGCGAATGAAGTAGGTGCCGGCGGCGTCCTGCGCAGCGGAGACGTCGCGGCCTTCCATCATGCCGTCGCGATGCAGCAGCAGACGGCCGCTGCGGTCGAGCAGAAAGACATAGAGCCCGCTGTCGAGGCGGGACCAGGTATCCGGCGCGGCGCGGCCAATGCCGCGCGGAAAGCCATGGGCGGAGAGGGCGTCACAGGCCTGCTCGACCATCGCCACCACGGCCCTGCGCGGATCTTCACCGGCGCCCGCCAATCGCGGCGCCAGCAGCGGCAGCACGAGCCCCGCGCCGAACAGCGACAGCGCCGCCCGGCGATCGAACCGCCCGATCACACGCACAGTCATGAAAGATCGCTCCGCCTGTGGGATCCGGGACCCCCATCCTAACCCGGTACAAGGGGACGGGTTCAAGTCCCGGCGGCGAGGTAGCTCCCGACGGGCCTCAGCGGCGGTCGAGCAGGCGTGCCAGCGCCGCGGCGATCTCGCCGGGCACTTCCAGCGGCGTGAAGTGGCGCACGCCTTCCAGCACAGTCAGCTCTGATGTGGGGATCGCCGCGCGCATTGCCTCGGCCATCTCCACCGGCGTCGCATAGTCCTGCTCGCCGACGACGATCTCCACCGGGAAGGTGAAGCTGCCCAGCGCGTTGCGCTGGTCGCAGTGCCCCAGCATGCGGCAGGACTCGGCATAGGCGGCGACGTCGTTGGCGAGGAAGACGTCGATGGCAGCGGCGACGCGGGCCGGCTGCGCCTCGCGGAAAGCGTCGGAGAACCAGCGGGTCTTCTGGAAGTCGACCAGCGCGCCCATGCCGCCCTCGATGGCCTTCTGCGCGCGGCCTTCCCAGGTCTGAGGCGCGTCCGGGCCGTAGTAGGCGGTGGTGTCGATGAGGCCGAGCCCCTCGACGCGCGGCGCATGGCGGGCCGCGAAGGCCAAGGCCACGCAGCCGCCCATGGAGGCCCCCGCGACGCTGGCACTTTCCCAGCCCAGGGCATCGAAGACGGCGGCGAGGTCGTCGGCAAAACCCTCGACGCGGTAGGGTCCGGCGGGCTTGTCCGACGTGCCGTGGCCGCGGCAGTCGACCGCCAGCACCTCGGCATCCGGCGACAGTATCTCGGCGACCCCGGTCCAGAAATCGGCGGTCATCGCCAGGGAGTGGATCAGGGCGAGGCGCCGCTGCGGCCGCGCCGCGCCCCAGACCTTATAGTGGATGGTGGTGCCGTCGGCGGCCTTGGCCTGCCCGCTTCGCGCCATGAAACTCTCTCCCTGCCCTCTAGATCGACGAATAGGCCGGCCGCTTGCAGCCGGCGACGACCCGCTCGTAGCAGGCCAGGTCGAGGTAGCGCTCGACGTCGCTCAACTGTGCCCCGCCGCCGTACTTCGAACGCAGGTCCAGCACGGTCTGCATGCCCTCGCGCAGCACCTCGCCCTTGGGTGTGAGCCCGGTGCGCGGCGACAGCAGGCTGTCGAGCACCGCATCGACCACGCCCGGCTTGATGGCCGGCATGCGCATCAGCAGCAGCACCGCCCCGGCAGCACGGTTCTCCGGGTCCAGCGACCAGGCCAGCCCCTTCAGGTAGCCGCGCAGATAGGCGGTGACGAGGTCGTCGTTGTCCGCGGCCCAGGTCTGGCTCGCGGTGACCACGCCGCCCTGGTAAGCGGCGAAAAGATCGGTGCTGAGGTCGAGCACCTTGAAGCCCGCCGACCGCGCGATGGAAGTGAAAGGCTCGATGGTGAGGGTGCCGGCATGGGTGCCCTCCTTCACCGAGTTC
>DAIQBR010000446.1:0-2942 GCA_036781105.1 Kiloniellaceae bacterium | reverse complement strand
ACGCGCCAGGCCCAGGCCGCGGCGTAGGCGACCGCGAAGATGCCGTAGGACTGGATCAGCAGCGGCACGGCGATGAGGCCGATCAGCAGCGGCCGCTCCAGGATGATCTGCCCCTGGAAGCCGAACAGCAGCACCACGGTGGCCAGCAGGCCGAGGATCGAGAAGGGCTTCACTGCGGCGGTGAAACGGGCAACCGCGGCTTCGCCGCCGCCGGCATTGACGTGGCGGGTCAGCGCGGCCCGCGTCGCGGCCCCCGCCGCCAGCGGGATGACCACATAGAGGACGACCGAGAGCAGCAGGGTCTCCCAGGGCACCTGCAGGTCGGTGACGCCGAGCAGCAGGGCGACGATGGGCGCGAAGGCGAAGACCATGATGATGTCGTTCAGCGACACTTGCACCAGGGTGTAGTTCGCATCCCCGCGGGTGAGCTGCGACCACACGAAGACCATCGCCGTGCAGGGGGCGGCGCCCAGCAGAATCAGGCCGGCGATGTACTGCCCGGCGTCGGCCGGGTCGATCAGTCCGGCGAAGACATGCTCGAAGAACAGCACGCCCAGTGCCGCCATGGTGAAGGGCTTCACCAGCCAGTTCACCGCCAGGGTGATCACCAGGCCCTTCGGGCGCCGGTGGACATTCTTGAGGCTACCGAAGTCGACCGCGACCATCATCGGGTAGACCATGGCCCAGATCAGCACCGCGACGACGAGATTGACCGAGGCGTACTCCCAACCGGAGACGAGCTGGAACAGGCCCGGGAAGAGGTTTCCCAGCAGGATGCCGGCGACGATGCAGAGGGCGACCCAGAGGGACAGGTAGCGTTCAAAGGCGGACATACAGGATCTACTCCGGAAGGGCGGGGGCCGGGGCGGCTTCAACGAGCTGGAGAAAGGCGCGCAGCGGCGCCACGGCCTCGGGGTTGAGCGAGTAGCAGACCCTCGGCCGGGCGATCTCGCCGACGATCAGGCCGGCTTCCTTCAGGATGCGCAGATGCTCCGAGGTGGTGGAGGCGGCGAGGCCGATCTCCTCGACGATGTCGCAGCCGATGCAGCTGCGCCGGCGCAGCAGGGTTTCCACCACCTTGACCCGGGCGGGATGCGCCAGCGCCTTGGCCAGCGCCGCGATCCCCTCATGGTCGAAGGTCTTGCCGCGGCGCGCCGCCGCCCTGGACGCCCTCGGCGCTGACGCTGCAGGCATGCCCAACTCCTTTCTTCGTAATTCGACGAAGAACGAATAGAAGATCGGTGCCTGAAATGCAAGCGGCAGAGAGCGGTGGGAAGTGCCGAGACCGCCCGTCCGGCGCCCGCCCATGACGGGTCTGGCCCCTTGGCCGTGATCAATCAGAGGTGGCGCCATTAGCCTGGCTGTTCTAGCGTTCTTAGGTGTTTGGCTTGAACAGGGGGCGACACGATGCGGCGGAAGCTGCTTGTTCTCGGCCTGGCGATGGCGGCGCTTGCCGGCTGCACGACCGATCCGGCCGTGGATCGCTTCACCGGCGAATCTCACGCCAATGCGACGCTGAAGAGCGACACCTTGGGCACGGTCCGTCTCCTGCTCCGCGGCAGAGGTTGCAGCGGACCTATCGAGCAGATCGAGTCGACGACACTCTTCTATGAGCCCTCCAACGGCACCGCGGGTCATCTCTGGGGCCGTGAGCAATGGGTGGCGACTGCCTGCGGCCGGCCCTTCTATTTCCAGGTGGAATTTATCGAGGACGGCCGCGGCGGCACCTTCTTCGCCGTCTCTTAAGCCCACTCCGATAGACACCGTGCCAAGCTGTCGCATTGCCGGGAGTACGGCCGGTCGTCTATGAAAGAAGGATGCTGGATCCGATGATCGAAGAACACGACGAGGTCGCCCGCCCCGCTGCGGGCGCGGCCATGTGGCGCGGCCTGCGCGGGCGCTGCCCGGCCTGCGGCGAGGGGCGGCTCTTCGCCCGCTACCTGAAGCCGGTGCAGTGCTGCGCGGCCTGCGCCGCGCCGCTCGGCCACGTCCGCTCCGACGACGCGGCCCCCTGGCTCACCATCCTGGTGGTCGGTCACATCGTGGTGCCGCTCATGCTGTCGGTCGAGCGCGTCAGCCAGTGGCCGGAGTGGGTCGCCATGACGTTCTGGCCGCTTGTCGCGCTCGCTCTCACGCTCGTCGTGCTGCCCCGCGCCAAGGGCCTGCTGCTGAGTCTCATCTGGGCGACCCGGGCGCCAGGCTCGGAGACCGAATGAGGCGCCGCCCGCCGCTGCCTCGACAAGGCCTGCGTGGCGCCGCATAGTGCGCGGCGCCGGATGAGACGAAGCGGGACGAGGCGGCGATGACCAGGCAGGACGGCAAGAAGGCGGAGCTCGCGCTGCGGCGGCAGATCATCGCGACCTGCCTGGAAATGAACGCCTCCGGCCTCAACCAGGGCACCTCCGGCAACGTCTCTGCGCGCTGCGGCAACAGCCTGCTGATCACGCCTTCTGGCGTGCCCTACGAAGAGCTGGCGCCCAAGGACATCGCCGCCATGCCGCTCGACCGGAACGACGGCGGCTATCTCGGCAAGCTGGCGCCGTCCTCAGAGTGGCGCTTCCACCACGACATCCTGCGGGCCCGGCCGGAAGTCGGCGCCATCGTCCACACCCACAGCATCCACGCGACGGCGCTCGCCATCTGCGGCGCGGAGATTCCCGCCGTGCACTACATGATCGCGGCGGCCGGCGGGCCGAGCATCCGCGTCGCGCCCTACGCGACCTATGGGACGCCGGAGCTGTCGCGCCATGCCCTGGCGGCGCTGGAGGGCCGCAGCGCCTGCCTGCTCGCCAACCACGGGGTGATCGCCACCGGCCCGACCCTGAAACGGGCACTCTGGCTGGCCGGGGAAATCGAAACCCTGGCCCGGCAGTACATCCTGGCGCGCGGCTTCGGCGAGCCGCGTCTGCTGCCCGACGCGGAAATTGCCCGCGTGGTGGAGA
>DAIQBR010000445.1:0-2957 GCA_036781105.1 Kiloniellaceae bacterium | reverse complement strand
GCCTACTGCCGCGACGCGGCGGTGGCGGTGGAGACCGCCAAGGACTTCATGAAGCGCCGGCACAACCGGCAGGGCGCCGCCTAGGCGCCGGCAGGACAGCGGGAGCCCGAGATCCCATGGCGGCGCTGCTCAAGGCCGTCGATACGCCGCCCCGGACTGAGGCCGGGGCCCGGCGCACGCTGCTCATCGCCTGCGGCGCGCTGGCGCGCGAGATCGTCGAGCTGATCCGGGTGAACGCCTGGGAGCACCTGACGGTGAGTTGCCTGCCGGCCGGCTGGCACAACACGCCGGAGAAGATCCCGGAGGGCGTGCGCGGACGCATCCGCAAGGCGCGCGGCAGCTACGACCGCATCCTGGTGCTCTACGGCGACTGCGGCACGGGCGGGACGCTGGACAAGGTGCTGGCCGAGGAAGGCGTCGAGCGCATCGCGGGGCCGCACTGCTATTCCTTCTTCGCCGGCGCCAGCGTGTTCGACGCCCTGGCCGAGGCGGAGATTGGCACCTTCTACCTGACCGACTACCTGGCGCGCCACTTCGACCGGCTGATCATCGAAGGCCTCGGCCTCGACCGCCATCCGGAACTGCGCGACCTTTATTTCGGCAACTACAAAAAGCTGGTCTACCTGGCGCAGACCGAGGATGCCGAGCTGACCGCGCGCGCCGCGGCGGCCGCCGAACGCCTGGAGCTGGCTTTCGAGCGCCACTTCACCGGCTACGGCGAGCTGGGGCAGTTCCTCGAATCCCGCGGCCCGGAAGAGACGGAGGGCGCGGCATGGCACAGCTGACCGTCGTCTACTGGCGCGACATCCCCGCGCAGGTGACCGTGAAGGCCGGGCGCAAGAACGCCAAGGTGCAGCTCAGCGAGCGTTTCGAGAAAGCCATCGACCGCGCCGCCATGCGCGCCAAGCTGACCGGCACCGATGCCTACCTGGAGCACTGGCGCCGCGGCGCGCCCGTCGACTGCGGCGACGACCTGGAAGCCGAGGCCGCCGCGGCCGCCGAGCGCCTGGAGCGCGACTACGACGACATCCGGCTGCGCGCCATCGTGGCTGCCGGCGGTGCAGAGACAGAGACAGCGCAAGACCCCGCGTCATGACGCGCGCAGAAGGAACCCTGGGATGTATGCCGTGAACAAGGCCATGCAGCTCGACCCGGCCGCCGAGCAGACCAAGCAGCAGATCCTCGATCTGGTGCGCGATTTCACCGTCGAGACGACGCCGGGCTCGGCGGCGAAGATTCCCGACTACCGCGAGCACCTGCGCCCCGGCGCCCGGGTCGCCGTGACCTTCCTGCCCGGCTCCGACTTCGCCGATACCGTGGCGACGGCCAAGCGCCTGCAGGAAGAAGGATTCGAGCCGATGCCGCACTTCGCGGCACGCTCGATCCCGAGCCGCGAGGCTTTGGAGGACTACCTGAAGGCGCTCGCCGACGTCACCGAGCTGAAGCACGTGGTCGCACTGGCCGGCGCCGTCGACCAGCCGCTGGGGCCCTTCGACAGCTCCATGGCGATCCTCGAGACCGGCCTGTTCGACAAGTACGGCGTGGAGACCATCGGCGTCGCCGGCCATCCGGAAGGCAGTCCGGACATCTCGCCGGCCGCCCTCGCCGAAGCGCTGGCCTGGAAAAACGCCTTTGCCGAGCGCAGCGACGCGAAGCTCTACATCGCCACGCAGTTCTGCTTCGAGGCGGCGCCGATCATCGCCTGGGACAAGGCCATGCAGGCAGCGGGCAACCGGCTGCCGATCCACATCGGCGTGCCGGGCCTGGCCACCATCAAGACGCTGATCAACCACGCCAAGGCCTGCGGCGTCGGCCCCTCGATGCGCTTCCTGACCCGCCAGGCCCGCAACGTGGCCAAGCTGATGACGGTGAACGCGCCCGACAAGCTGCTGCTCGACCTCGCCCGCTACAAGGCCCTGGACCCCGACTGCGGCATCGCCCGGGTGCACATCTATCCGCTGGGCGGCCTGAAGCGCTCGGCGGCCTGGACCTACGCGGTGGCCGACGGCGATTTCGAGCTGAACGCCAAGGGCAAGGGCTTCACCGTCACGCGCCCGATCGAGTAAGGGCCGATTGAATAAGGTCTTGGCGAGTAGCGCGTTTCGGCCACTGCTGGTCGTCCCTGCGCCAGCCCCGCGCGGCGGAACGGGGACAAATGCCGCCCATCGTCTTGGGCGCCTCGGAAAGCGTTGGAATCGCGCCACCGGGCTGAATTGGGAGTAACGGGACCATGTCACGCACGGTTGTCAGCTCGCATTCGAAAGAACTGGTCATCGGCTTCGACCAGCCGTTCTGCATCATCGGCGAGCGCATCAACCCGACCGGGCGCAAGCTGCTGGCCGCCGAGATGGCCGCCGGCGACTTCAGCCGCGTCGAGGCCGACTGCCTGGCCCAGGTCGCCGCCGGCGCCCACATGCTGGACGTCAATGCGGGTATCCCGCTGGCCGACGAACCCGCGATCCTGGCCAAGACGATCCAGCTGGTGCAGTCGCTGACCGACCTGCCGCTGTCCATCGACTCCTCCATCGTCGACGCGCTGGAGGCCGGCCTCTCGGTCTACCAGGGCAAGGCCCTGGTGAACTCGGTGACCGGCGAGGACGAGCAGATGGAGCGCGTGCTGCCGCTGGTGAAGAAGCACGGCGCCGCCGTGGTCGCCATCTCCAACGACGAGACCGGCATCTCCGAGGACCCGGAGGTGCGCTACGCCGTTGCCAAGAAGATCGTCGAGCGTGCCGCCGACTACGGCATCCCCAAGGAAGACGTGGTGGTGGATCCGCTGGTCATGCCGATCGGCGCCATGGGCACCGCCGGCCGCCAGGCCTTCTCGATCATCCGCAAGCTGCGCGAGGAGCTGGGCGTCAACACCACCTGCGGTGCCTCGAACATCTCCTTCGGCCTGCCCAACCGCCACGCCTTGAACTCCTTCTTTCTGGCCATGGCCGCCGGCGCGGGCATGA
>DAIQBR010000444.1:0-2967 GCA_036781105.1 Kiloniellaceae bacterium | reverse complement strand
GGAGCACGACCGCAACGTGGCCCTGGCGCAGCGCGCCGTGCGGTCCTTCGGTGACGACAGTTTCGTCGAGTTCCTGGAAAGCCACGAGGCGGAAGGCGTGAAGCTGGGCGACCACCCGGCCTTCCTGCGCGCCTTCGCCGCCATCGGCCGCGGCCTGGGCGAGGACCCGCCGCTGACCGGCGCGGGAGAGAGCGCGGCGGGGAGCGTTCAGGCGCGCATCGACGCGCTGCACGCCCTGCACCAGAGCGAACCGCAGAAGTACGCCTCCCGCGCCGTGCAAAGCGAACTGCAGGGCCTCTACGCCAAGCTCTACGGCGGCCAGCCGGTGGTGGGGAGTGAGGGGAGAAGGTTTTAGGCCGTTCACTCCTTGGGTATGCGAACTCTTCCACGCATTTTCATTGCGGGGTAACCGTTCACGGCCCCGCCCATTTTCCCTACTGCAGACCCGAGGCCCTGAAGTTGTGGGGCGCGGCCTGATTCGGTTCGCGGGGCTGCGGGGTTAACCGAATTCTCAAGGTAGACGCACTTACGTCGCCGATTTCTCTCTTTGTCACCCTCGGGCTTGACCCGAGGGCCCATGGCTCCGCTTGGCGCCTGGCCCATCCGTGGATCCCGGCTCGCGCTCGCTTTGCTCGCTTGGCCGGGATGACAGTCAGAGGGGGAGGCGGGCGCCGGTGCGCCTGCGAGAAACTGTGAACCCCGCGGCTTTCGCCGCCGAAGCAGACACCCGTGTGCCTACCGCTTTGCCGGACAACCGGACGGACTGCTCAAACCCATCCTCTTTCGAAAAGGAGATGTGCGTTGAGCACTTCCATCGATCTTTCCTTCGTGAAGCAGTTCGAACGCGAGGTTCACGAAGCCTACCAGCGCCAGGGCTCGCTGCTGCGGGCCACGGTGCGGGCCAAGAACAACGTGAAGGGGGCTTCGACCACCTTCCAGAAGGTCGGCAAGGGCACCGCCTCGACCAAGGCGCGCCACGGCAAGGTGACGCCGATGAACGTCGACCACACGCCGGTCGAGTGCAGCCTGCAGGACTTCTATGCCGGCGACTACGTCGACAAGCTGGACGAGGCCAAGGTGAACCACGACGAACGCATGGTGATCGCCAACGCCGGCGCCTGGGGCCTGGGCCGCAAGACCGACGAGCTGATCCTGGCGCAGGCGGACCTGACTTCGTCCTTCGTCGGCAGCTATGCCGGCGGCCTCTCGCGCAGCCTGCTGCTGCAGGCGGTCGAAGCGCTGGACAACAACGACGTGCCCGACGACGGCCAGCGCTGGGGCCTGCTGACCCCGCGCCAGTGGTCCATCGCGCTCACCATCCCAGAGTTCGCCAGCGCCGACTTCGTGGGCGACGACCTGCCCTACATGCAGCGCAACCGCACGAGGGCCTGGCTGGGGGTGAACTGGATGCGCCACACCGGCCTGCCGGGCAAGGGCTCGGCCAACGCGGTCTGCTTCACCTACCACCGCAACGCCCTGGGCCATGCCTCGGGCGCCGACGTGACCAGCGACATCACCTGGCACGGCGACCGCGCGGCGCACTTCGTCAACAACATGATGAGCCAGGGCAGCTGCCTGATCGACGCGGAGGGCGTGATCGAGATCCGCGTCGACGACACCGCCGGCATCCCGGCCTAAAGGAGGGCCACGACATGGCTTACAACGCGCAGTACCTGACCCTCATGGCGCACGGCGCCGGCCAGCAGTGGTGGTCCTACCGCACCGCCGACGCGCCGGCGCTGGTCGATACCGCCGGCTACTTCGGCGGCGAGGCGGTCGACATGCTGAAGGTCGGCGACCTGATCTTCGTGCAGCAGGTCGACGATCCGGCGGCGCCATCGAGCGTCTCGGCGGCGGGCTGGCACCTGGTGCTGTCCAACGACGGCGCCACGGTGGACGTCTCCAACGCGACTTCCGTCGCAATCACCGACAGCGACTGAGCCTCCCTGCAGTGCTGTCCCCTCGCGGGCGGTCCCGAAAGGGGCCGCCCGTTCTTTTTTCAACGCTGCAACAAAGGAGCCCGGCCATGCCCAAGGCGCTGTCGCAGAACCTGGAGACCATCGCCGCGCTGCAGAGCTTCTGCATCTTCGGCTACCAGAGCGAAGACCCGGTCGCCGCCGTCGCGGAACCGGGCTACTTCACCTCCTGCGCCGCGCGCCTCATGGCCAACGACCTGATCCTGGTCTGTGCCGACGCCGCCCAGAGCCCGGCCTGGGGCCTGTTCCTGGTGAGCGCGGTCTCGCCGCAGGCGGTGACGCTGGAGAACGTCGCCGGGCTGACGCCGGACACGGTGGGCGGCCTGACCTTCCTGCGCGCCGCGCTGCCCTGGCCGCCGAAGGAGAAAGACAAGCGGGACGGCAAGCGCCGCCCGGCGGCCTGAGGGTGAACGCCATGGCCGACGTCACGGGGATCTGCAACTCCGCGCTCGCTAAAGTCGGCGCCGCGCGCATCACGGCACTGGACGAAGGGAACAAGAACGCCAGCCTCTGCGCCGAGCTCTACGAGAAGTGCCGCGACGACCTGCTGCGCGCGCACAGCTGGAACTTCGCCGCGGCGCGGGTGAAGCTGGCGCAGGCGGCCGAGCCGCCGGCCTTTGGTTTCGCCCGGGCCCACAAGCTGCCGGCGGACTGGATCCGCACGGTCATGGCCTACCGGGACGCGGGCGGCCGGGTGGCGATCGCCTTCCGCATCGAGGGCGACGAACTGCTCTGCGACGCGGACGACGTCTACCTGAGCTATGTGCGCCGGGTGGAAGACGTGAACCGCATGCCGGCGGACTTCCGCGAGGCGCTGGCCTGCCTGCTGGCGCGCGAGCTGGCGATCCCGCTGGCGCAGTCCAACAGCCTGGAAGACAAGCTGGAGGCGCGCTTCCGCACGCGCCTCAGGCGGGCGCGCACCACCGACGGCCTGGAAGACACCGCCGAGCCGCTGCCGCTGGGCAGCTGGGCGGAGGTGCGCTAGAGCGCT
>DAIQBR010000443.1:693-2987 GCA_036781105.1 Kiloniellaceae bacterium | reverse complement strand
AGGACGCCGCGGCCAGGCAGGCCGGCGCGCCTGGACCGCCATCGACTGTACTCTGCTGGAAAGCCATCCGGGTCCCCGCGTGTTGTCTGACCCATAATACGGCGCCCGCCGGCGGGCGGATCACCGCAGCGGCGCATTTTTCGCGAAATCCGCCGAAATCGGCGAAAACCGCGGGAGTCCGCGGTGATCCAGAGGCCCGGCCCGCGCGTATCAAGAAGACATCGCACGAGGGGCCGGACATGAGAATTGCAATCGTTGGAGCGGGGATCGCCGGGCTCGGCGCCGCCTGGGCGCTCTCGCTGAGACACCGGGTCACGGTCTTCGAGGCCGCGGCCTATGCCGGCGGCCACGCGAATACCCGGGACATCGCCGTCGACGGGCGCAATCTGGCGGTCGACACCGGCTTCATCGTCTTCAACGAGCACAACTACCCACAGCTCACCAGGCTGTTCGACCATATCGGCGTCGAAAGCCAGGCCAGCGACATGTCCTTCTCGGTGTCGCTCGACCGCGGCCGCCTGGAGTACGAGGGCTCGCCGCGCGGCCTGCTGGTGCAGCCGCGCAACCTGCTGCGGCCGGGCTTCCTGGTCATGCTGCGCGACCTGCAGCGCTTCTACCGCAGCGCCCCGGCGGTGCTCGACGACCCTCGGACCGAGACGATGACGCTGGGCGAACTGCTGCAGAGCGGCGGTTATTCGCAGGCCTTTGCCGAGCAGCACATCCTGCCCATGGGCGCCGCCATCTGGTCGTCGACCCTGGACGGCATGCGCGACTTTCCGGCGCGTAGCTTCGTGCGCTTCTTCGTCAACCACCGCCTGTTCGACCTGAGCAGGCGGCCGGCCTGGCGCACGGTGAGCGGCGGCAGCCGCGCCTATGTCCGCCGGCTGACCGCCGGCTTCGCCAACCGCATCCGCCTGAAGGCGCCGGTGACGGCGCTGCGGCGGAGCCAGAGCGGCGTCGTCCTGCGCAGCGCCTACGGCGGCGAGGAAACCTTCGACCATGTGATCCTGGCAACCCACGCCGACCAGGCGCTGATGATCCTCGGACCCGAGGCCAGCGCACAGGAACGCCGCGTGCTGGGCGCCTTCCGCTATCAGGAGAACCGTGCGGTGCTGCACGGCGATGCCGCATTGATGCCGAAGCGCCGCGGTGCCTGGGCCAGCTGGAACTACCTTGCCGAGGGAGAGGACGAGGAAGGCGGGCGGCAGGTCAGCGTCAGCTACTGGATGAACCGACTGCAAAGCCTGCCGGTGGCGAGCCCGGTGATCGTCACCCTCAACCCCGCGCGCGAGCCGGCGCCCGACAAGGTCTACGGCGACCACATCTACAGTCACCCGCAATTCGACGCGGCCGCCCTGCGGGCCCAGGCGCAGCTGCCTTTCATCCAGGGCGAGCGGCGCACCTGGTTCTGCGGCAGCTACTGCGGCAACGGCTTCCACGAGGACGGCCTGGAGGCCGGGCTGGCCGTCGCCCGTGCGCTCGGCGCGGCCTGGCCGTGGAGCGACGACGTCACGTCCGTCAGCCCGGCAGCGCACAGCGTGCAGCCGCTCGAACCCCTGCGTGCCGCCGAGTAGCCGGCATGACGTCAGCCGCCTCCGCGCTGTATTTCGGCGAGGTCATGCACAAGCGCCTGCGGCCCTTCGTGCATGCCTTCCGCTACCGCGTGTTCTCGCTCTACATCGACCTCGACGAACTCGATACCTGCGACCGCGGTCTGCGGCTGTTCTCGCACAACCGCTGGAACCTGGTGTCCTTCCACGACCGCGACCACGGGGCGCGCGACGGCACGGCGCTGCGGCCCTGGATCGACGGCCATCTCGCCGCCGCGGGCATCGAGCTTGCCGGCGGGCCGGTGCGCCTGCTCTGCTTTCCCAGGGTCCTCGGCTACGTCTTCAGCCCGCTGTCGATCTGGTTCTGCCACCACGCCGACGGCTCCCTGCGCGCCATTCTCTACGAAGTGCGCAACACCTTCGGCGGCAAGCACGGTTACCTGATCCCGGTGGCGCCGGACCAGGCCCGCGGCGGGCCGCTGGTACAGAGCGCAGACAAGCGCTTCTACGTCTCCCCCTTCATCGCCCTGGCCTCGCGCTACGCCTTCCGGCTGGCGGTGCCGGGCGAGCGCCTCGCGGTGGCGATCCGGCAGGAGGTGGCGGAAGGCGGCCAGCTCATCGCGCGCCAGACGGGCCGCCGACGTCCGCTGAGCGATGCCAACCTGCTGCGAGCGCTTTTCGCCTACCCGCTGATGACCGCCAAGGTCATCGGCGCCATCCACTGGCAGGCGTTGCGGCTGTGGG
>DAIQBR010000443.1:398-623 GCA_036781105.1 Kiloniellaceae bacterium | reverse complement strand
GCGCCGCTGGGCAGCAGGCCGCAGAGTAGCCACAACGCAACAGAACAAGACAGCAGGTTCGGGAAAGATGTACTCAAGGACGATAAACGAGCGGCAGCCACGCCCCGGCGGGGTCGCCGAGACCCTGGTGCTGGCGCTGGCGGCCAGGCTCACCCATGGCCGCCTGACCCTGCATCTGCCCGACGGGCGCACGATCCGTGTCATCGCCAATCCGCAGCCCAAGGG
>DAIQBR010000443.1:0-388 GCA_036781105.1 Kiloniellaceae bacterium | reverse complement strand
CGAGGCCGGCCCGGCGGCCGAGATCCGCGTCCGCCACCCCCGGGTGTTCCGGCGTCTTCTGAGCGGTGGCAACCTGGGCCTGGCCGCGACCTACATGGACGGCGACTGGGAGTCGCCGGATCTGGTGAGCCTGATCACGCTGGGCGCGCTGAACGAGGAGGTTCTCGGCCGTACCCTGGGCGGCAATCTTTGGGTGCGCAGCGCAAGCCGCCTGTTTCATGCCCTGCGCTCCAACACGAAACGCGGCTCGCGGCGCAACATCGCCGCGCACTACGACCTCGGCAACACGTTCTACGCGGCCTGGCTCGACCCGAGCCTGACCTATTCCGCCGGCCTCTTCGCCTCGGCGGGCGACAGCGACCTCGCCGCTTCGCAGGACCGCAAGTAC
>DAIQBR010000442.1:1088-2996 GCA_036781105.1 Kiloniellaceae bacterium | reverse complement strand
CTGCAGGTCGACGTTGCGGCGCAGCAGGTGCATCAGGTGATTGCCGCCGATCGACAGGGCGTCGCCGTCGCCGGAGACCACCCAGACATCGAGCTCCGGGTTGGTCAGCTTCACACCGGTGGCAAAGGCCGGCGCGCGGCCATGGATGGTGTGAAAGCCGTAGGTCGACATGTAATAGGGAAACCGCGCGGCGCAGCCGATACCGGAAATGAACACCGTCTTCGCGGTGTCGGCCTGCAGGTCAGCGAGCGTCTTCTGTACCGCCTTCAGGATGGCGTAATCACCGCAACCGGGGCACCAGCGCACTTCCTGGTCGGAAGCGTAATCTTTGGCGGTCTTCGGCGCGGGGCTTGCAACGTTCATGTCACTTCTCCAGGCGGGCGCGCACCGCCGCCTCGATTTCGGAAATCTTGAAGGGCTTGCCGGTCACCTTGTTGAGGCCCTCGGCGGGCACCAGGAACTCGGCGCGCAGCAGCGTCACGAGCTGGCCGTCGTTCATCTCCGGCACCAGTATCCGGTCGAAGCCGCCGAGCAGTTCGCCGAGATTGCGTGCCAGCGGCCAGATGTGGCGCAGGTGCAGGTGGGCGACCTTGTGGCCCTCGCCCCGCAGGTTGTCGACGGCACGGCTGATCGGCCCGTAGGTCGAGCCCCAGCCGACGACGACGATCTCGTCGCCGGGGCCGCCGGCCTCGAAGACCTGCGGCGGCACGTCGCCGGCGACGCGCAGCACCTTGTCGCGGCGCTGGTCGGTCATCTTCTGGTGGTTGGCCGGGTCGTAGGAGATGTTGCCGCTGTCGCTGGCCTTCTCGATGCCGCCGATGCGGTGCTCCAGGCCGGGGGTGCCGGGCACCGCCCAGACGCGGGCCAGGGTCTCGGGATCGCGGTTGAAGGGCTGGAAGCCCTCCGCCTCGGTCTCGAAGCGGACCGGGAAGCGCGGCAGGCTGTCGGCATCCGGCAACTGCCACGGCTCGGCCGCGTTGGCGATATAACCGTCGCTCAGCAGGATCACCGGGGTCATGAACTTTGTGGCGATGCGCACCGCCTCGATGGCGACCTCGAAGCAGTCGGCCGGCGAGCGCGCGGCGAGCACCACCAGCGGGCTGTCGCCGTTGCGCCCGAAGACCGACTGGTAGAGGTCGGACTGCTCGGTCTTGGTCGGCATGCCCGTCGACGGACCCGCGCGCTGCGAGTTCACCACAACCAGTGGCAGCTCGGCGGAGATGGCAAGGCCCACCGCCTCCATCTTCAGCGCCACGCCGGGGCCGGAGCTGGAGGTGACGCCGACACCGCCGGCATAGGAGGCGCCGATGGCGGCGCAGACCGCGGCGATCTCGTCCTCGGCCTGGAAGGTCACCACGCCGTAGTCCTTGAGGGCCGCCAGCGAATGCAGCAGCGAGGAGGCCGGGGTGATCGGATAGGAGCAGAAGACGAGCTTCAGTTCGGCGCCCATGGCACCGGCGACAAGGCCCCACGAAAGCGCTTCGGCGCCGGTGATGTTGCGGTAGAGGCCGGGCGCGATCTCCGCCGCCGGCACCTCGAAGGCGGCGACGTCGGCACCCAGCTCCGCCGTCTCACCGAAGGCGTGGCCGGCGTTCAGGGCGGCGATGTTGGCCGCGGCAATGTCGGGGCGCTTCTGAAACTTACCGTTCAGCCAGTCCACCGTCGCCTGGCGCTGACGGCCGAACATCCAGTAGACCAGGCCCAGCGCCCACATGTTCTTGCAGCGCAGGGACTCCTTCTTGGTCAGGCCGGAGTCCTTCAGCGCGTCCTGGGTCAGCTGCGACATGTCCACTTCGATGACGCGGAAGCCCTCCAGGCTGCCGTCGCCGCGCGGATCGGCCTGGTAGCCGGCCTTGGTGAAATTGCGCTCGTTGAAGGCGCCGGAGTCGAGGATCAGCAGGCCGCCCG
>DAIQBR010000442.1:0-1078 GCA_036781105.1 Kiloniellaceae bacterium | reverse complement strand
GGCGCTGTCGCCGATGCACTGTGTGCTGGAGATCAGCAGGCCGCCCGGCTTCACGTCGACGAGGTTCACCTTCAGGGCTGCCGGATTCATCGCCACCAGCACGTCAAGCTCGTCGCCGGAGGTCTTGATGACGCGGGCGCCGAAATTGATCTGGAAAGCGGAAACCCCGAAGGTGGTGCCGACCGGTGCGCGGATCTCCGCCGGGAAGTCCGGGAAGGTCGCCAGGTCGTTGCCGGCCAAAGCCGTGGCAAGGGTGAACTGACTGCCGGTCAACTGCATGCCGTCGCCGGAGTCCCCGGCAAAACGAACCACCGCAGATTCGATTACCCGGCGGCCGGAGGAGTCGGCCACTAGCGCCGTCGAACCTTCCATACCTCACAAAACCTTTCGCTGCACAGTGGGCACTGCGGCTCCCGGGCGCGGTCCCGGAAGGGACCCCGACCAGCGCCGGAGCAGGTCCGAGGGGCCGCGACGCTGGGCGTGAATATGGCCTCCCCGGCCGGCCTTGCCAATGCGCCAGATCAAAAACACCATAGCGGCGAGTAGAACTCACATATAATAACAATTAAATTATGTGTATTCTGGAGGGGCGGGCGATCCAGCATGGCGCCCGACAGTGTCGCGAATGCGCCCTCCCCCGACCGAACCGCGACCTGAAGAGAGGCGCGCAAACGCTTGAGTTCCAGGGGGTTTCGGCTTTGTCGCGTTTCAGACACGATCCGTCGCCGCAGGTGTAGCCCCGGGGGGCCGGCGCGGGGGAAATGATCGCGGGGACCACTGCCGCCCGGCGCCTTCGATCTGCCTGATCCGCGCGGGCCGCTTTTGCCGCGAGGACACGATGGCGGAAGACGACGATCTCGATCTCAACTCCCTTGACGACGACGAACTCGTCAAGCAGATGCACGACGACCTCTACGACGGGCTCAAGGAGGAGATCGAGGAGTCGGTCCACATTCTGCTGGGACGCGGCTGGGCGCCCTACAAGATCCTGACCGAGGCCCTGGTCGAGGGCATGCGGATCGTCGGCATCGACTTCCGCGACGGCATCCTCTTCGTCCCCGAGGTGCTGCTGGCCGCC
>DAIQBR010000441.1:1264-3013 GCA_036781105.1 Kiloniellaceae bacterium | reverse complement strand
GGTGTGCGCCTCGGCCGGATCGGCGGCGATGGCGTCGCAGGCCGCGGCCACGCCCGGGGAATAGGCCAGCGCCAGATCACGCTGGTTCGCCAGCGGCTTGGTGGCGCTGATCTCCAGCTTGCCGGGTTTCGGAAAGCGGTGGTAGGCCAGGGCGGCCTCGCGCAGGTCCTTTGCCATCCCGTCCTTCATTTGCATTCTTTCTTTGGTCATTTCCCTACCCCGCCGCGCCTGAACGGGTGCCCGGCAGCGGCGCCCCGAAGATGACCGGGGCCGCCCCGCAGCGCAAGACCCAAGGGTCTGAAAGAGATAGCAATCCTGCGCGCAGCAGCTATCTTCCCACGACATGGATCGCCCCGCTCCCCAGCACCAGGGCAGCCCCGTCGAGTGGCGGGTCGAGCCCGGGCTCACCGACTACCCCGCCGTGGCGGCGATGGAGGCCCGCGTCGCGGCGATCCGCGAGGGGCGCGCGCCGGAGCTGGTCTGGCTGGTCGAGCATCCGCCGCTCTACACCGCCGGCACCTCGGCGCGCGACGGCGACCTGCTGCAGCCCGACCGCTTCCCGGTCTACCGGACCGGACGCGGCGGCGAGTTCACCTACCACGGCCCCGGCCAGCGCGTGGTCTACGTCATGCTGGACCTGAAGCGCCGCGGCCCCGACGTGCGCCGCTTCGTCACCGACCTGGAGGAATGGATCATCCGCGCCCTGGCCGCCTTCTCGGTGGAGGGCGAAAGGCGCGCCGGCCGCGTCGGCATCTGGGTCGCGCGCGGCAACTCACGCGAAGACAAGATCGCCGCCATCGGCGTGCGCGTGCGCCGCTGGGTGACCTACCACGGCATCGCCATCAACGTGGAACCGGAACTCGATCACTTCAGCGGCATCGTGCCCTGCGGCATCAGCGAGCACGGCGTCACCTCCCTGGTCGACCTCGGCCTGCCGGTCGGCCTGCCCGACCTCGACGCCGCCCTGCGCGCCGGCTTCCCCGGCGTCTTCGGCGCGACCGAGTGGGTGGCGGCGGAGGCGGGGCAGCGCCGAACGGCGTAGCCCGGCAAAAAGACTGTCATCCCGGCCAAGCGAGCAACGCGAGCGCGAGCCGGGACCTATGGCAGTGGCCGGACGCCGGGCCCAGACGAGTATCTCTGCTCTCAACCGGTGGCAGGATCAGCGACCAAGCCCGTGCCACAGATCGACCCACTGCGGATTTTCGCGCTCGATCAGTGCGACCTTCCAATCCCTCGCCCATCGCTTCACAGACTTCTCGCGGCGAATTGCCATCTCGATGCTGTCGAAAGTCTCGTAGTAAACGAGCCTCTTGACGCCGTACTTCTTGGTGAAGCCATCAGCAACTTCCTCGCGATGCTCATGAACGCGTCGCACCAGGTCGTTCGTCACACCGACGTAGAGCGTGCCGTAGGGCTGACTGGCCAGAATGTAGACGTAATAGGTCATAAGCCCCAGGTGCCCACCCCATCCATGGGTCCCGGCTCGCGCTCGCTGGCGCTCGCTTGGCCGGGATGACAATCATTGTGGGGCGAGACAGTGCCGCCCTTCCCCCTACCCCGTCGGCCGCACCTCGAAACCCGGTGCCACGGGTTCCTCGTGTGGGTGCTCTTCGACCTTGTCGACACGTGCCAGGTCCGGCCCCTCCCACAGCGCCTTCAGCATGGCCTGCACCGCGTCCTCGGTGCCGGAAATCGCCGCCTCGACGCTGCCGTCGCGGCGGTTGCGCACCCAGCCGTCAAGGCCCAGCG
>DAIQBR010000441.1:838-1210 GCA_036781105.1 Kiloniellaceae bacterium | reverse complement strand
GACAGAGGTCGTCATGGCGTCGAGTCCCCCACCTCGCCTTCAACGGCCCGAGGATAGAGGCTGGCGAAGGCGATCGCCACCGCGCGGCGGGCGCGCTCTTCCCACAGGCCGCGGCGCAGCCACTGATCCTCCACCGTCAGTTCGGGGTCGCTGCGTTTCTCGTGGCAGAGCCGGTTGCGCAGGGCGCGCAGCCAGCGGTAGTCGGCGTCGGGCACGCCCGGCAGGCTCTCGCGTTTCGAGCCGCCCTGGGCTTCGGTGACGGCACAGGCGAGGATCACCACCGCCGCCCAGGCGCCGGCGCAGAACACCGCCTGCAGGTCGACCATCAACGCGCAGGCCTGTTCGCTGGGCGCAACCGCGCCGGCACGCGCA
>DAIQBR010000441.1:0-742 GCA_036781105.1 Kiloniellaceae bacterium | reverse complement strand
CGGCGTGGATCTTGGCCACCTTGCCGTCGCGCTCGGCGCGCAGCACGTTTTCCATCTTCATGGCCTCGACCACCGCCAGTTCCTCGCCGGCCTTCACCGACTGGCCTTCCTCGACGGTGAGGGTCATCAGCAGGCCCGGCATGGGCGACAGCAGGAAGCGCGAGAGGTCGGGCGGCTCCTTCACCGGCATGCGCGCGGCCAGCTTGGCGGCCAGCGGCGTCAGCACCAGCGCCTCGATGTCGGCCCCGGCATAGCTGAGCCGGATCGCCGGGCCGCGGCGGTCGGCCTGCACCGTCAGCGGGCGGCCGTCGACCAGGCAGGGCAGCACCATGTCGTGCAGCCGCCCCGTCGTCTCGATGGTCATCTCGCGGCCCTCACCGCTGACGCGGAAAGCGCCCTTGGCGGGCGTAACCCTGCGGGGGTGCATCTCCTGGCCCAGCATCACCACCCACTCGGCCGGTGCGTCCGCGTCGAACTCCACGGCGCCGTCCATCTGGCCGGAGGTGCTTGCCGCCTGCCCCGCCCGGCGCTGTTCCAGGATGGCGGCGAGCGCGATCAGCACCTCGCGGGTCTCCGCGTCCATGCCGGAGCCCTGGAAGCCGTCGGGGAACTCCTCGGCGATGAAGTTGGTCGAGAGCTCGCTGGCGCGGAAGCGCGGGTTGGTCATCACCGAGGCGAGGAAGGCGATGTTGTGGTTGATGCCCCTGATGCCATAGGCATCCAGCGCCGCCTGCATGGCGTC
>DAIQBR010000440.1:0-3021 GCA_036781105.1 Kiloniellaceae bacterium | reverse complement strand
CGACCGCCCAACTCAAGCCTCATCCTGAGGAGGGCCGCAGGCCCGTCTCGAAGGACGAGGCGTCTTTCCGCCTGCGCAGGCGTCTAGCGCCCTGGACCCTCGGGCTTGCCCCGAAGGTAACGAGAGGAGTGTGGGGAGAGGGAAAAAAAGAAAAGAGGGCGCCCCTGGATGGTGGGGGGCGCCCTCGTCAGTTCGGTGACAACGGAAGGCTGCTTGCGTGAGGCCTACCTGGTTCGTCGGGCCTACTTGGCGAGGCAGCTGTCCACGTTCTCCGGCGTGCACTCGTCGAGGCCGGTGAACAGCGGATCGCTGGTGGGCTCGCCCTTGATGAGGTCGATCATCACCGAGGGCGCCTTGTAGCCCATCTCGAAGGGCCGCTGGCCGACCTGCACATGGCTGCGCCCGGCCTTCAGAGCTTCGATCTGCGGCGGCAGGGTGTCGCCGGCCACGATGACCAGCTCCTTGCTCTTCAACTTGTCCATCACCTGATCCGTCACCTGGGCATAGGCCTGCGGGGCGAACTGCGCCCAGCCACCGACCAGGATGAAGGCGTCGAGGTCCGGATTGGCGGTGAAGGTGTCGGCCATCTGCTGGTTGGCGAGGTCGGCCTGATCGTTGGTGTAGAGCGGACAGCCGTCGATCTCCGTCCAGCCGTTCTGGCCGGTGAGACGGTCGACCTTGGCGCCGGCGATGGTGTCGCGGAAGCCGGCGGCGCGGGCGTTGATGTTGTCCGCCGCCACGTTGCCGAGCTGCAGGCAGACGGTGCCGCCCTCGGGCTTCAGCTTCATGGCATGCTCGGCCATCTTCACGCCCATGAGGTAGTTGTCGGTGCCGAGGTAGGTGGTGCGCAGATCCGTATCCTTGGCCAGGAAGTCGGCATCGATGGTCATGATGGGGATATCGGGGGCGCGCTGGCGGATGAGGTTGGCCATGGCCGGCGCATTGGACGGCGAAATGGCGATGGCGTCGACGCCGCGGGTCAGCAGGTCGTCGACGATCTGCACCTCGCCGGCCTCGTCGGCGCTGGAGGCCGGGCCGGTGTAGAAGCACTCGTATTCGGAGCCCGGATTCTCGGCGAGCCACTTCTTGCAGCCGAGGTTGATCTGCTCGAAGAAGGGGTTGTCGAGGCCCTTCACGACGATGGCCAGGGTCTTCTTCTCCTGCGCCATCGCGCCGGCAGCCAATATGGAAAGCAGTGCCGCCGACAAGACGGCAAGGGTCTTCCTGTGCAACATGTCAATCCTCCCAAGTTGTGCGGCAGTTCTTGCCGTCGGTGTTGTCAGTTCCAGAGTTGTCAGCCCGGATACCAGATCCTTCGCGGGTCGTTGTCGGATCGCTGGTAGCTCCAGGCCTCTTCGATCAGGCGCTGCAGGTCGTACTGCGGCTCCCAGTCCAGCAAGGCCCGCGCCTTGGCATTGTCCATCCAGTTGCTGTGGTAGCCGCTGTCGATGCAGACGCTCGGCAGCTCGCGGGTCTCGGCGAGATAGCCGGCGACCTCGCTGTAGTCGACAGGCCGGTTCATGCAGATGTTGAAGAGTTCGCCGCGCGCGCGCGGCTGGTCGAGGGCCGCGAGGATCGCCTCCACCAGGTCGCTGACGTGGACGAAGTTGCGCTTCAGCGGGCGGCCGTCGGCATCGTGCAGGCAGGGCACCGTGCCGGCGCGCCGGTACTCCTCCGCCTTCTCCTCGCCCACGAGGTCGCGCCACACCGGCGCGCCGAAGACGTCCTTGCCGAAGGACAGGGTGAAACGGAAGTCGTCCTTCTCCATGATCCAGGGCGCGCGCAGGCAGCAGGCGTTGAGGTCGTACTGCAGGCAGAACTGCTGCAGCATGACCTCCTCCAGCACCTTGGAGAGCGCGTAGCAGCCGGGATAGGCCTGGTGCGGCACGGCCTCGGTGGCCGGCAGCGGCAGGCGGTAGTGGAAATGGCCGATGGCGGCATCGCCGCCGATCAGCACGAACTGGCGGAAGGTCGGGCTCTCGCGCGCGGCCTCGAGCAGCCAGAAGAGCCCCTTCACGGTGACGTCCATGACGTCCTCGGGCGTCTCCTTGCAGGTCGCGAGATGAATGACGTGGGTGACGCCGGCCATGGCCTGCTGCACCACGGCGCGCTCGGCGATGGAGCCGCGAACGATGGAGACACGCTCGCTTTCCTCGACGCTGCGGTTGTGGCAAAGCGCCCGGATCTCGGCCCCCTCCCACTGCACGTCGGACAGCAGGCGGGCGATCAGGGCCTGCCCCACCTTCCCCGTGGCACCGGTCACCAGAAGTCGCATCGCATCACCTCGATAGCGCTAACAGACTAATGTTCGGAATTTTCATTAGTCAACCGTATTCCCTCAATCCAAAGCGGTAAGCGATGCTGCATTGCAACGCGGCGCAGCCGGCAGCGGCGCCCCGGCCGGCGCTTCAATGCATTGGGATCCCTAACAAAACATGGGCCGGTCGGGTACGGCAGGAGGCCCTGCGCGCGCGCCGTCGCGGCCCCTGTGTCGTTGACGGCACCGGCGGGCGCGGATAAGGATGCTTATAGATAAAAATTATCCGACGAAGCCTGGTCTTGCCTTGAGGGAGGGGGTAACGGCCGATGACGGTCCTGACGCTGTCCGGGGTGTCCAAGCACTTCGGCGCCATCCAAGCCCTGAGCGACGTCTCCCTCACCCTGAGCCCCGGCGAGGTGGTGGGGCTGATGGGCGACAACGGGGCCGGCAAGTCGACCCTGGTGAAGATCGTCGCCGGCAACTACCCGCCGAGCAGCGGCCAGATCGCCATCGAGGGGCGCGGCGTGCACTTCCACGGCCCCGCCGACGCGCGCTCGGCCGGCGTCGAGATCGTCTACCAGGACCTCGCGCTGTGCGACAACCTGACCGCCGCCGCCAACGTCTACCTGGGCCGCGAGCTGACCCGGCCGCTCGGCCCCTTCCGCGTGCTGGACTACAAGGCGATGTACCGGCGCGCCGGCGAACTCTTCGCCGAGCTGAAATCGGAGACCCGGCCGCGCGACCTGGTGCGCCGCATGTCC
>DAIQBR010000439.1:0-3051 GCA_036781105.1 Kiloniellaceae bacterium | reverse complement strand
GCCTCATCCTGAGGAGGCGCTTTGCGCAATTGCGTGCCGGCACACTCCCACTGTCACCCTCGGGCTTGACCCGAGGGCCCATTGGTCCGCTCGCTTGAGCCTGAGCCGGTGTCGCGATGGATTGCCGGATCAGGTCCGTCAGTGACGAATTGAGCGGGCAACGGTCGTGTCGAACGGCCAAGGGCATCTCAACACTCCCCCGCCGCCGCCAGAAAGGCGATGAGGTCGGCGCGCTCCTGCGGGTCCTTCACGCCGGCGTAGCCCATGCGGGTGCCCGGCACCGCGGCGAAGGGGTTTTCCAGGAAGCGGTCGAGGCTCGCGGCGTCCCACAGGATGCCGGAGTCGCGCAGCGCCTTGGAATAGGCGAAACCTTCAACGCCGCCGGCCCGGCGCCCGATCAGGCCGCAGTGCTTCGGCCCGGTGCGGTTGCGGGTCAGCGAATGGCAGGCCTGGCAGCGCTCGTAGACCGCCGCGCCGCGTTCTGCGTCGCCCCCCAAGGCGTCACTCACCGGCAGCGCCGCCGCTGGCCCCGTGAGCAACGCCGCCAGCAGCAGGAAAAGCCCCGGCGCGCGCCGCCGCCGCGCCGGGGTTGCGCTCTCGTGTCTCATGACCTTGGGGAGGGTCAGGACACGAAGGCGACGGGAACCGGGTTCTCGCCCAGGGCGCCGCGCAGCACCGCCCAGTGCATCGCCTCGTCGCCCAGGATGCTGGCCGCCGCCTTGGCGAGCTCGCGCTCGGCGAACAGCGGCACCGCGCCCAGGTAGGCGCTGACCGCGCCCTTCTCCAGCCCGGCGGCGAAGCGCAGCACGTCGGCCTCGCTCTTCAACTGCTCGACCGGGAAGTCGTACGTCGCCATGGCCTCGTGCGGGGTGCCGCCCAGGTCGCTGACGGTCTTGGCCAGCACCTCGGCGTGTTCCTTGTGGTGGCCCTGGAACTGCACGGCGAGGTCCAGCACCGGCTTGGACAAGAGGCCGCTCTCGGCGCCGACCTGGTAGGCGGCGATGGCTTCCTGCTCCGCCCCCAGGGCCGAGTTCAGGATGTTCACGTCGTTCGCCGGGTCCGCCGCCATGGCGGCCTTGTCGCCGGCGCAGCCGGCCAGCAGCAGCACGGCGCCGGCCGACAGCGTCGTCCTGCCGGCGGCGGCGAAGAAGGAGCGCCGCGGGATGATCAGGTTTTGCTCGGACATCTTTCTCTCCTCGTTGTTGGTTTCGTTGAGACAGACCTTCCCCGTGGCGTCCTTTGCGGGCGCTGTCTTCGCTTGCGGTGGGGAAGGGAAGTAAGGGCGGCGGCGTTTAGCCGTCCGGTGATTAGGGCGGCGGCAGCTTCAGTCGTGCCAGCACCGCGGCGACGATGCGGTCGCAGCGGGCGCCGGCGAAGGGGAAGGTCTCCGTCAGCGCCGCCGCGGCGCTGCGCTGCAGGCTGCGGCGCAGGTGGAGTTTCGCCCGGTGCAGCCGCGTCTTCACGGTGTCCGGCGGAATGCCCAGGCAGTCGGCGGTGTCCTCGGTGCTGAACTCCTCGACAGCGCGCAGCATGAAGACGCTGCGCTGGGCCTGGGGCAGGGCGCCCTGGGCGGCGGCCGCCTCAGGCGAGGCCGCCGGCCGCGGCGTCACCGCCGGAATGTGAACATCAGTGTGAGCGCTCATCTGCGCCTCCGCGAAGGCCTCCGTGGAAACCGCCGGCATGCGCCGGCGCAGGCGGGCCAGCGCCTCGTTCACCGTGATCTTCACCAGCCAGGTCTCGATGCGCGCTTCGCCGGCGAAGCGCTCCAGGTTCAGGAAGGCCTTCAGATAGGCCTCCTGCACGATCTCCTCGGCGTCGGCCTCGTTGCGCAGGATGGCGCGCGCGGTGCGGAACAGCAGGCGGTTGTGCGCGCGCATGATCGCCTCGAAGGCGGCGACGTCGCCGCCCTGCGCGGCGGCGATGAGGCGCGCCTCGCTGTCCTGGCGCGGCGCCGCCCTCTGCGGCTGCGCGCGGGTGGCCCCCGCCTTGCTGGTCTCTCTCATGCCGGCTGCCGTTTCCATGCTGCGCCCTCTCGCGACGTCCTGACCATTGGATGCGGGCGGCGGCGAAAGGGTTCCGCTTATTTTGCCCCTTCCGGGGTAGCGCGGTGGAGAGCCTAAACATTTCCGCCGCATCGGCCTACCATGGTGGTCCGGGTCGAGTCGCTGGCCGCCGGCCCCCTGTGCCGGCGCCTTATGGCGGTCCGGAGACAATCGGGGGTGGGGCGATGACCGCGGGCCTCTTGGCCTTTCTGACCGTACTGGTGATCCTCGGGAAGTTTCTCGACTTTCTCTTCGGCGAGAAGGGCGACCAGGAGGTGCGCCGCCACCTCGACGCGCTGGCCGGCGAGCTGCCCCACACGGCGGGGTCTGCCGGCAACTATCCGCGCTGGGCGGCCGCCTCGGTGGAGGCCTTCCTCGACAAGTATTTCGACGGCCTCTTTTCGCGCCGCGCGCTGCTGCACTGCCTCTATTTCAGCGGCACCGTCACCTGCCTCATCACGCTGCTGGTCATCCTCACCGACGATGCCCTGCCGGGCTTCTTCGACCAGCCGGCGGAGGACGAGACCCAGGGCCTGACCATCGCCTTCGTCCTGGTGCTCTCGGCCAACTTCATCGTCGACTACTGCTCGCTGACCACCACGCGGGTGCTGCTGCACCGCACGCTGCGCGCGCGCCACCACTGGGTCTGGTACCTCGTCGGCCTGCAGCTCTTCCTCTCCTACCTCTTCGTCGTCATGGCGATGAACCTCACCTTCTCCGGCATCATCTTCGCGCAGGGCATGGTGGAGGGCTATTTCGCCAACACCCTGGGGCGCGGCGACTTCGTCGGCTTCCTCGGCGAGGCGCTGGCCGCCTGGGCCATCCTCTTCGAGAGCTACACCTTCGAAAGCTATTTCAGCCCGGTGAAGACCGGCGAGATGCTCGCCATCGGCTCGACCAATCTGCTGGTCTTCTCGCTGACCGCGGCGCTGCCCTCGATGCTCTACGCCATCGCCATGACCGCGGCCGCGCTGCTCGAAGGGAATCCGAATCCGACCGCTGCCGAAGT
>DAIQBR010000438.1:0-3093 GCA_036781105.1 Kiloniellaceae bacterium | reverse complement strand
CCTCCGCGGTGACCAGGTGGCGGAAGTCGGCCTGCGCCAGCGATTCCGTGCTCGAGGCGCCTTCGCGCTTGCCGTGGCGGTCGGCCGGATTGGCCGCCGCCGCGTCGCCCTCGCGGCTGACATGGTCGGGCGGCCCCAGGCTGTCGCCCGGCGCACCGGCTTCCGACAGCTTGCGCGCGCCCTTGCCCCGGGGCGGCGAGCCGCTCACCTTCAGCAGCCCCTTGATGCCGCGCTTCAGCCAGTAGGCGTCGAAGATCTCGTCGAAGCGCCGCCAGTCGGCCTCCCTTGTGCAGCAGATGGATCGCAGTCCCTGGCGCAGCAGGCTCTGCCGCGAAAGATCGTCGGCGCCGGCAAAGCGCAGGCAGTCGGCGGTCTCCTCCAGGCCCACGAGGAAACCGTTGTCGCGCAGCAGGTTCAGGAAGGCAGCCAGGCGCACGCGCAGCTGGCTGCCGGCCAGCGGCGTCAGCTCCGCCGGGTCGAGGTTTTCGGGCAGCATCGCGCCCCGCAACACTACGCCACCTTGCCGAGCAGCCGCTGGGTCACCTCCGGCGCCAGCGCCAGCCGGTCCTCCTGGGTCTTCAGCAGGCACAGCAGGGTGTCCTGCACCGTCTCCGGCTCGGCCTTGAGGTCGCGCACCTCCAGGCCGACCAATGCCGCCGCCCAGTCCAGGCTCTCGGCGACGCCCGGCACCTTGCGCAGGTCCTCCTTGCGCACCGCGGCGACGAAGGCGGCGATCTGCTGCGCCAGGGTCACGTCGATCTCAGGCAGCCGCGTCAGCAGGATGCGCGCCTCCTTGTCCTCGCCGGGATAATCCACGAAGTGGTAGAGGCAGCGCCGGCGCAGCGCATCGGACAGCTCGCGCGTGCCGTTGGAGGTCAGTACCACCAGCGGGATCGACTGCGCCTTCACCGTGCCGAGCTCCGGAATGGAGATCTGGTAGTCGGAGAGAATCTCCAGCAGGAAGGCCTCGAACTCCTCGTCGGCGCGGTCGATCTCGTCGATCAGCAGCACCGCCGGCTTTTCCTCGCGGATCGCCGCCAGCAGCGGGCGTTCCAGCAGGAACTCCTCGGAGAAGATGTGCTGCTCCACCGCCTCGGCGGACTCCCGCCCTTCGCGCGCCTTGATGGCGAGCAGCTGGCGCTGGTAGTTCCACTCGTAGATCGCCGCGTTGGCGTCCAGGCCTTCGTAGCACTGCAGGCGGATGAGGCGCGTGTCATGCAGCTGCGACAGCGCCTTGGCCACCTCGGTCTTGCCCACACCCGCCGCGCCTTCCAGCAGCAGCGGGCGTTGCAGGCTCTCCATCAGCCACAGCGCCATGGCGAGCTGGCTGTCGGCGACATAGCCGACCTCCGCCAGGCGTTCCGCGATCTCGTTACGTTGCATGAGTGCAATCCTTCACTCTGCTGGAAGCCATCGCTCCACCCTCACCTCTCCCCTGCTGTCATTGCCGGGCTTGACCCGGCAATCCATCGCGACGCCCGCACAGGCCCGTGCGGACCGAGGAATGGACCCGCGGATCAAGTCCGCGGGTGACAGCCAGGAAAAGGCGCGTTCCCGCATTTCACCGTTTCCTCACCCCGCGATGCCCAGCTTGTCGCAGACCTGCCAGGTGCGCCAGTGGTCGTGCGGCATCTGGATGTGGGTCACGTCGAGGTGCGCGAAGGCGTCGTTCACGGCATTGGAGAAGGCCGGCACGCCGCCCACGTTGGGGCTCTCGCCGACGCCCTTGGCGCCGATCGGGTGGTGCGGCGAGGGCGTGACCGTGAAGTCGGTCTCCCACACCGGGGTCTCCACCGCGGTCGGCACGAAGTAGTCCATGAAGCTGGCGCCCATGACGTTGCCGCCCTCGTCGTACTTGATCTCCTGGCCCATGGCGATGCCGAAGGCCTCGGTCAGGCCGCCGTGCACTTGGCCCTCGATGACCATGGGGTTGATCCGCGTGCCGCAGTCGTCCAGCGCGTAGAAGCGGCGGATCTTGGTGACCCCGGTGTCGGCGTCGATGTCGACCACGCAGATGTAGGCGCCGAAGGGATAGGTCATGTTCGGCGGGTCATAGTAGTCGACCGCCTCCAGGCCCAGTTCCATGCCTTCCGGCACGTTGTTGTAGGCCGCCCAGGCGATCTCCTTCATGGTCTTCTGCTTTTCCGGCAGACCCTTCACCTTGAAGCGGTCGACCTCGAACTCCAGGTCGTCCTCGCCAACCTCCAGCAGGTGGGCGGCGATCTTCTTGGCCTTGTCGCGGATCTTGCGGCCCACGCGCGCCGCCGCCGCGCCCGCCACCGGGGTCGAGCGCGAGCCGTAGGTGCCCAGCCCGTAGGGCGCCGTGTCGGTGTTGCCCTCCTCGATCATGATGTCGTCGGCGGAGATGCCGATCTCGGTGGCCAGGATCTGGGCGTAGGTCGTCTCGTGCGCCTGGCCCTGGCTCTTGGTGCCCAGCCTTGCGATGGCCGCGCCGGTCGGGTGGATGCGGATCTCGCAGGAATCGAACATGCCGACGCCCAGGATGTCGCAGTTGCGCGTCGGCCCGGCGCCGACGATCTCGGTGAAGAAGGCGACGCCGATGCCCATCAGCTCGCGGGTCTCGCCGCGCGCGAAGGCGGCGCGCTTTTCCTTCTGCTCGGCGCGCAGCGCGGCATAGCTGGTCGCCTCCATGGCCTTCTTCATGGCCGTCGGGTAGTCGCCGCTGTCGTATTCCCAGCCCAGCGCCGACTGGTAGGGGAACTGGTGCGCCTGCACGAAGTTCTTCATGCGCAGCTCGGCCGGGTCCATGCCCAGCTTCTTAGCCAGGATGTCCATCGCCCGCTCGATCATGTAGGCCGCTTCCGTCACCCGGAAGGAGCAGCGGTAGGCGACGCCGCCGGGCGCCTTGTTGGTGTAGACGCCGTCGACCTCGACGTAGGCCGTCGGGATGTCGTAGGAACCTGTACAAATGTTGAAGAAGCCGGCCGGCCACTTGGAGGGATCGGCGCAGGCATCGAAGGCGCCGTGGTCGGCCAGCACGTGGGCGCGCAGGCCCGTGATCTTGCCGTCCTTGGTCGCCGCCAGCTCTGCCGTCATGTGGTAGTCGCGCGCGAAGGCGGTGGCCGAGAGGTT
>DAIQBR010000437.1:0-3097 GCA_036781105.1 Kiloniellaceae bacterium | reverse complement strand
TCTCCAGGTCGTAGAAGCGCAGCAGCAGGTTCACCAGGGTCGACTTGCCGGCGCCCGAGCGCCCGACAATGCCGACTTTCTCGCCCGGCCGCACGGTGAGGGAGAGCTTCTCGATGACGCCGCCTTCCTGGCCGTAGTGGAAGCCGATGTCCTCGAACCGCACTTCGCCGCGCTCGACATGCAGCGCCGGGGCCTTCGGCTTGTCGACCACGCTGTAGGGCTGGGAGATCGTCTCGATGCCGTTCTGCACCGTGCCGATGTTCTCGAAGAGGTGCGTCACCGTGCGCAGGATCCAGCCCGACATCTGGGTCAGGCGGATGATCAGGCCGATCGCCACGGCGATGGCGCCGACGGTGATGGCGTTGTCCATCCACAGCAGGATGGCCTGCCCGGTGACCACCACGATCAGCGCCGTGTTGAGCACCGTGAGCGTCACCGTCATCAGGAAGATGGCGCGCATCAGCGTGCGCAGCGCCTTGGTGTGGCGCTCGATGGTGGCCGCGACGAAGGAGTCCTCGCGCTGGGAATGGGCGAACAGCTTCACCGACTGGATGTTGGTGTAGCCGTCGACCACGCGGCCGGTCAGCGCCGAGTTGGCTTCCGACACCGCCGCCGACTTGCGGCGCACCGGCGGCACCATGAAGTAGATCACCGCCACGTAGCTGAGCATCCACAGCGCGACCGGCAGCAGCAGGCGCCAGTCCATGCCGGCGAAGAGGGCCAGCGTGCCGACCAGGTAGATCAGCAGGAACCACACGCCGTCGATCACGTTGATGACCGCCTCGCGCACCGCGTGGCCGGTCTGCATCACCTTCTGGGCGATGCGCCCGGCGAAGTCGTTCTGGAAGTAGGTCAGGCTCTGGCGCAGCACGTAGCGGTGGTTCAGCCAGCGCACCCGGTTGGTCAGGCCCGGCGCCAGGCCCAGGTTGATCAGGCCGCGCGAGGCCAGCGAGGAAAGCGGGCGGACGATCACCGCCACGACCGCCATGGCGATCAGGCCCCAGCCGTGCGTTTCGACGAAGCTCTCCGGCGTGCTGGCGGTGATCCAGTCGACCAGCACGCCGAGAAAGGCGTAGAGCGCCAGTTCGGAGGCCGCCGCGACGCCGGAGACCGCCAGGGTGATCAGCAGCAGGCCGCGGATCGGCGCCAGGAAATGCCAGAAGAAAGCCGCCGTGGTGGTCGGCGGCCGGGTCACCCGGGACGGGGCGAGGGGGTCGAAGAGGCGCTCGAAGAAGGCGTACATGCTGATTGCGTCGGTCGCTCGCGTCTGGGTTACCGGCTGGGCGTGAATCGGCAGGGATACAGTCTATGTGGGGCCGCCGGCGCCTAAGGCAAACCGTTAGAGGCCGATGCTACGGCAGAATCCCTACCGCAGCCTGAATGATACCAGCTATCGTGCCGGCCAGCCGTGCGAATTCGGCATGGCCAGAGGACAACATCTGTCAGGAGGCGGCAGGGTGGGGTATTGCAAGTCGGGAGGGACCTTGGCCGGTCTGGCGCTGCTGCTGGCGGCCTGCGCGGCGCCGCCGCGCGGGACGGAAGACCCCGCCGAGCAGGCACTGCTGGCCGACTTCCGCCGGGTCGCCTACGGCAGCGAGGGGCCGGTGCTCGGCAGCGACGGCAGCGCGCGTCCGCGCGGCGACCATCTTGCCAAGTGGGACGGCCCGATCCGCGCCGCGCTGGTCGACGTTCAAAGCGAGGCGCAGCGCGCCGCCGCCCGCGCCCACTTCGCCGACCTCGCGCAGCTCACCGGCCTCGCCATCACCGAGGCCGCGCCCGCCGAGGCCAACTTCCTGGTCTTCTATGCCGACGATCCCTTCGCGGCGGCGCGGCGCCACCGCGCCCTCTACGCCGGCCACCTCGCCGACCCGCGCAGCTTCGATGCCCTGCTGGCGCGCATGGCGCCGCGCGCGACCTGCTTCGGCTTCCTCTGGGGCGGCTGGCCCAGCGGCCAGGGCATCGACTTCGCCGTCACCTTCATCCGCACCGGCCGCGGCGCGCGCACCGTGCAGGGCTGCCTGGTGCAGGAGACGACGCAGGCCCTCGGCCTCATCAACGACCTCGACCTCGACGCGCCCTCCGCCTTCACCGACTCCGGCGAACACGTCGAGCTCACGCCCAACGACCGCCTCATGGTGCGTCTGCTGTATGATCGGCGCCTCAGGCCCGGCATGGGCTGGGCGGAGACCGAGCCGCTGGCCCGCGCGGCCCTGCGCCATCTTCGGAGAGTTGCTCAACAATGATCCTGTTTGAAAACTGCCGCCTCTTCGACGGCCCCGGTGACACTTTGCGCGAGGACTGCCACGTCCTCGTCGAGGGCGAGCGCGTGAAGGAGGTCGCCGATACACCGATCAAGGTCAGCGATGCTGAGGTCATCGACCTCAAGGGCCGCACCCTCATGCCCGGCCTCATCGACGCGCACTTCCACGCCATGGCGGCCGATCCGGATTTCTCCCGGCTGGAGTCCATGCCGCGCTCGCTCTTGCACCAGCACGCAAGGGTGCTGCTGGAGGCGGCGCTGCAACGCGGCTTCACCACCGTGCGTGACGCCGGCGGCGCCGACTACGGCCTGGCCATGGCGATCAAGGCCGGCCTCATCCAGGGCCCGCGCCTGTTCTTTGCCGGGCGCGCGCTGACCCAGACCGGCGGCCACGCCGACTTCCGCTCGCCCGAGGCGGGTCATGCCCCGGGATTTGGGGGAGTCTGCCTCTGCGGCCAGGGCTCCAACGTCTTCGGCACCATTGCGGATGGAGTCCCCGAGGTGCGCCGGGCGGCCCGCGAGGAGCTGCGCAAGGGCGCCACCCAGATCAAGATCATGGCGTCGGGCGGCGTCTCCTCGCCCAGCGATCCGATCTGGAACCTGCAGTACTCGGAAGAGGAGATCCGCGCCATCGTCTGGGAGGCGGAGTCCTGGCGCACCTACGTCATGGCGCACGCCTACACCGCCGAAGCCATCCAGCGCTGCGTCGCCTACGGCGTGCGCTCCATCGAGCACGCCAATCTGATCGACGCCGCCGCGGCCAGGGCCTGCGCCGACGCCGGCGCCTACGTGGTGCCGACGCTGGTCACCTACGATGCACTGGAACGCTTCGGGGCG
>DAIQBR010000436.1:0-3113 GCA_036781105.1 Kiloniellaceae bacterium | reverse complement strand
ACGGCCGGGTCGTTGGCCGCCTGGCGCAGGAACTGCACCACCACGTCGAAGCTTTCGTAGGGATGGTGGACGGCAAAGTCCTTGGCGCGGATCGCGGCGAAGCTGTCGCCGCCGAAATCGCGGATGCGCTCCGGGAAGCGCGGATTGTAGGGCGGGAAGACCAGGTCGGGGCGGTCGTCAAGGATCAGTTCCTGGGTATCCGACAGGCCGAGCATGCCGTCCAGCGCGAAGACGTTCTCCGCCTCGGCCTGCAACTCGCGCACCACGAATTCCAGCAGCGCCTCGGGCATGTCGGCGTCGACGGTAAGCCGGATGACCGATCCGCGCCGGCGCCGCTTCAGCGCGCTCTCGAAGACCCGCACCAGGTCTTCGGCCTCTTCCTCGACTTCCCAGTCGATGTCGCGCAGCACGCGGAAGAAGCCGCTGCCCTTCACCTCGAAGCCCGGGAAGAGCTCGTCGAAGTAGAGCCGCAGCATCTCCTCCAGGCGGATGAAGCGCGCCTCCTTGCCCGGCAGGCGGATGAAGCGGGCGACCATCGCCGGGATCGGAATCAGGCCGTTGATCTGCACGCGCTCGTCGCCGCGCAGCAGTTCCACCACGATCGACAGGCCGCGGTTCGGAATGAAGGGGAAGGGGTGCGCCGGATCGATGGCGATCGGCGTCAGCACCGGATAGAGCTGGGCGGTGAAGTATTCGTCGAGGAAGCGCCGTTCGCGCGACGTGATCTCGCGCGCACCGACGACGGTCAGGCCGGCCGTCTTCAGTTCGCCGATAAGATCCAGCCACTTTTCCTGCTGCCAGCGCATCAGCTTGGCGACGCGCTCGTTGATCGCCGCGAGCTGCTGCGCCGGGATCAGGCCCTCCGGCGAGGCGTCCTTCACCCCCGCCCTCACCTGCCCGCGCAGGCCGGCGACGCGCACCATGAAGAACTCGTCGAGGTTGCTGGCCGAGATGGAGAGGAAGCGCAGCCGCTCGAGCAGCGGGTGATTGATGTTGTAGGCTTCCTCCAGCACCCGCTCGTTGAAGCCGAGCCAGGAGATCTCCCGGTTGATGAAACGCTCGGGGGAGTTGAGGTCGATCGCGGCGACTTCGGAGCCGGCCGGCAGGTCGGATTCCTGCTCCAGCGGCTCCATCTCCAGCGTGACGATTTCGCTTTCTTCCAAGATCTCACCTCCCGGTCGGCGCAAATGCCTTCGGCGCCGCCAGGGCGCCGCTCCGGTCCTTCATAACATGTGCAATGAGGCCAAAACGTTACGGAATTATGTACCGCCACCAAAGGCACGGCAAGCCGGCCGCCCTGTCTTTGCGGGCGCCCCCGCACTTCTTGATTTACCTCAAGGCGGCGGGGCGGGCGCCCGGCTATAGCAATCATGGCCCGTGGGTGATCCCTACCCAGCCCCATGAGCCGGGGCCTTCCCGCCGGGACAGTATGCCTGGCGGGGAGGCCTTAAATATCAGCGCTTTGGCGCCAATTTCCCATCCAGAACATCAGTTCAGGAAACGATCTCCCAGGCGCCGTCCGGTTGCCTGCAGGCGGTGCCGTAGCCCTGCTGCCGGCGGTTGCCGACGACGATCTCGTGCTGGAACTCGCGGCAATAGCGCCCGCCACCGTCGCTGCCGTCGCGCAGCGGCGTGACGCTGCCGTAGGCACCGCTGTCCTGCCACTGGATGCTGTCGCCCAGCGGCGCCGCGGCGGCCTGCTGCGCCGCCCAGGCATGGCTCTGCTGCTGGCTGCTGTTCAGCAGCTCGGCCAGTTGCAGCGCCAGGATCGCGTAGACCGCCCAGTCGTCCCTGTCCCGCCGGTAGTGGGAGTCGTGACGATGGACCGGCCGGGGCCGATGCGCTTGGTAATGGCCGTGATGTCGGGGCGGCGGGCTCCACCGGCGATGGCCGTGCCACACGACGACGCCGTGTCCGTGCTTGCCGTGAGACTTGTGGTTGTTGTGCCGGCCGCGACGGTCGTCATCGACGTAGCGGTACTGCTGTCCCTGGCGCCAGCGCGGTTCATCGCGGTCGCGGCGGCCGTCGTCCGCAAGCGCCGGCAGCGACGTCAGGACTATGACGGCGCAAAGCGCCGTGACGAACTTTCTGGGCATTTCTCCGATCCTTCCACAGCTTCTCAGGTGGCCTTGGTGATCGGTGCTACGCGAAGGGGCGCCGCGGCTATCCCCGGCGCCCCAAAAATGCCCTACTTGCAGACGTTGGTGCTAGAGCGTGCCGGGAAAGGCGCCGCCGTCCAGCAGCAGGTTCTGCCCGGTGATGAACCCGGCATGCGCCCCGCAGAGGAAGGCGCAGGCCTCGCCGAACTCGACCGGATCGCCGAAGCGTCCCGCCGGATTGCCCTGGACCTCCTCCACTGAGCGCCCGGACTTGTCGCCCACCGCCTTGATGGTCGCCTTCAGCCGGTCGGTGTCGAAAGGCCCCGGCAGCAGATTGTTGATGGTGACGTTGGCGATCACCGTCTTGCGCGAGATGCCGGCGACGAAACCGGTCAGGCCCGCACGCGCCCCGTTGGACAGGCCGAGGATGTCGATCGGCGCCTTCACCGCGCCGGAGGTGATGTTCACGATGCGGCCGAAGCGCCGCTCCATCATGCCGTCGACCGTCGCCTTGATCAGCTCGATGGGCGTCAGCATGTTGGCATCCAGCGCCTTGATCCAGTCGTCGCGCTCCCAGTCGCGGAAGTCGCCCGGCGGCGGGCCGCCGGCGTTGTTCACCAGGATGTCGGGCTGCGGGCAGGCCTTCAGCGCCAGCGCGCGGCCTTCCGGCTTGGTGATGTCGGTGGCCACGGCGTTGACCTTCACGCCGGTCGCCGAGCGGATCTCCTCGGCGGTCTTCTCCAGCGGCTCCGGCGTGCGCGCGACGATGGTGACCTCGACGCCTTCCTGTGCCAGCGACATGGCGCAGGCCCGGCCCAGGCCCTTGCTCGCCGCGCAAACCAGCGCCTTGCGTCCGCGAATTCCGAGATCCATTCCTGAACTCCCTTTTCCCTACTCTTGCGATTTCTTGTCTTGCGGCTGCCCGGCCTCGAGGTCGCGCAGGGCGGCGCGCGCCATCGGCATGGTGATCTGGCGCCGCTTGGCGGTCAGGGCCGCGCGGTCGACGGCGGCGGC
>DAIQBR010000435.1:0-3116 GCA_036781105.1 Kiloniellaceae bacterium | reverse complement strand
CCACGACGCCGGCGTCGGCCTTGCCGGCAGCCACGGCCTCGGCCACCGCCCGGCCGAAATCCGGGTAGTCGACGGAGGTGGTGGCGTCCGTGGTGCCGAGGTCGATGACCTCGTATCCGGTTGATTTCAGCTCCGCCGCCAGCTTCGCCTTGAGGTCGAAGCCTGCGTGGTCGGAGCCGATGGCAATCGACTTGAACGACATGATATTTTGGAACGCCTGCCTGTCTCGGAAAAACCGGCGGACCCTACCATATGTCGCAGAGGGCTGAAAAGGCGCCACAAGGTGTCGCGGCAGCCTGGGAGCGGCCAGAAATATCGCAAGAGCGCCCAAGGCACCGCCGCTGGGACTTCGGGCGCCAGGAACGATATCTTAAGACCCTGTCCACCACCTTAGAGTGCGGGCGTCCGGAGACTTTGAGGAAACAACGGCACCTGCGGCGGGAGGTGGCCATGTCCTACGATCTGATACCCGAGGGAACCACGCGGCTCAGCCGTGGCGAGAGACTGTTGCTCATCGTTACCGCATTTCCCGCTTTGGGCGGCGTAAGCTTTGCCGCCGTTTCCTTCGCCAGCGATCTGATTGGCTTCAGCCTTTACGGCCGGGGTGGCTGGGGCTTGCTGGGCTGGGTCGGAGGGCAGGCCGTGGCGTCCATCCTGGCAGTCCTCACTCTGGCAGTGATCGAAGCCGTGGGCGCCGGAACTCTCTGGCTGTACACCGTCCTGGGGACTGCGGCGGGCGTTCTGGCGTTTGTATTCATGGACGGGAGCGCTTCGGCGAGGGCGCTCTGGATCCTGCCGTTGCAATACGGCTTGATCGGCACCCTGCTCGGCTGGGTCGTCTATCGCCGCGCCAACCGGCCGGACAAGGGAAATGTGCCATCATCGAACGACGAAGGACAATGAACGAAAGTCATTCACTTATACAGCATGGACTGATCGGGCTCGCGACGGCTTTCGCCGTGCTACGGGTTCTCCCCCGATTGGACTGATGAAGACCTGGATCCCAAGCCGACGAGCAAGCGGAACTCAACACCTATGAACCAAGGCCCGACTTCGGACAGGCGCCCCCAAGCTACCTACGGCGAGCAAGCCGCGATGATCGTTTGCGGCACTCTCTTCTTGGCGGTCGGGGGCTTTGCGGCAATCGCCGAGATTTGCGACCACCAGGACTATGACCTTTTCGGCCGTGGCGGCTGGGACATCATCGCGATGATCGTCTTAGAACTGTTGGCCAGCCTCGCCATGATCCTGGCACTGTTGATCACCGAAAGAGTCGGGTTGGGAAACTTGGCAACCTACATCGCCATCGGCATCATCGTCGGCGCGGTCGGCTTCAAGATTGGCAGCACCGACAACGCCGGGAAAGGCTATTAGATCCTTGTGGTGCAATACAGCCTGATCGGCCATCTGCTGGGCAGGTTCAACTGTCGCGGTGCCAGGCGGCCGCGCGCCCAGCTCGAAGCGGCGGAAACTCGGGAAGAAACGAATTAGGCGATGAAGCCGCCGCGCTGGCCAACGGCACCCAAAGATCTCACCTGCTGAACTTGACAGAACAGCCATGACCGAAAAGATGCCGCAGGGTCGAACCAGAACTCTCACCCGCACCGATCGGTTGGTGCTCGCTTTCGTGGCACCGCCCTTCTTCGGACTGTGCAGCTTCGCCCTGATCGTCTACGTCGCCGAACTGCTGGGCTACGATCTGTACGGTCACATCGATTTGGGAATCATAGCCTGGGTCGTCAGCCAATTGCTGGCATGCTTGCTACTGACCACAGCCCTGGCGGTTTCTGCTGCCATGCGGGTCGGCAACCTGGCGTCATGCACCCTGCTAGGTGCCGCGGCCGGCGTCGCCGCCTGGTTCCTCATAGGGATGGAAGTCAGGCTTGAGCGGGGGCTGTGGCTGGTGCCGTTTCAGTAAGGCCTGATCGGCTTCCTGCACGGCTGGTTCACCTGTCGGGGTACCAACCGGCCGCGCCGGGCGGCGGAAACGACGGCGGACGGCGACGAAACGCCGGCAATGTGAGTCAGGCGATGAGGCCGCCGCGCTGGCCGGCGGCGCGCTTGGCGAGGACGTATTCCAGCTTCTGGGCGGCGAGGCGCTCGAGCTGGACCTGGCCGAGGGCGGGCCGACGATGCTGACCTCGGCAGAAGTCAGGGTGTCGACGGCGGAGACTTTCACGTATCCGCCGACGCGCTGGAACTCGAAAATGATTTCGCGTGACTGTGGCATGGACCCATTATCTATCCGTTATAGCAAACAAACCCTTAACAGCGGACCATGGCGGATTGATGACGGCGAGATGACAGCCTCGCACCGCGGAAAGCCGCTCCTGATCTGCGCTATATCTGGGCGGAACCGCCGCAAAAGGCTGACATTTTTCCTCTAAAGGACGCCCCGACATGTCCCAGGCCAGCGCCGTCCCCGGCCCCGCCCCCGCTCCCACCGCCCCGTCCGACGCGAAAGCCCGCTTCCAGTGGGACGACCCACTGCTGCTGGAGGACCAGCTCACCGAAGAGGAGCGCATGGTGCGCGACGCCGCGCGGGCCTACTGCCAGGAGCAGCTCATGCCGCGCATCCTGGAGGCCAACCGGCACGAAAAGTTCGACCGCGCCATCATGACCGAGATGGGCGGCCTGGGCCTCTTGGGCGCGTCCATCGCCGAGGAATACGGCGGTGCCGGGGTGAACCACGTCTGCTACGGCCTCATCGCCCGCGAGGTGGAGCGTGTCGATTCAGGCTACCGCTCGGCCATGTCGGTGCAGTCCAGCCTGGTGATGCACCCGATCAACGCCTACGGCAGCGAGGAGCAGCGCAAGAAGTACCTGCCCCGGCTGGCGACCGGTGAGCTGATCGGCTGCTTCGGCCTCACCGAGCCGGACCACGGCTCCGACCCTGGCGGCATGAAGACGCGCGCCAGGTCGGTCGACGGCGGCTACCGCCTGAAGGGCGCCAAGATGTGGATCACCAATTCGCCGGTGGCCGACGTCTTCGTGGTCTGGGCCAAGGACGACAGCGACAGCATCCGCGGCTTCATCCTCGAAAAAGGCATGGAGGGGCTCTCCGCGCCGAAGATCGAGGGCAAGTTCTCGCTGCGCGCCTCGATCACCGGCGAGAT
>DAIQBR010000434.1:0-3126 GCA_036781105.1 Kiloniellaceae bacterium | reverse complement strand
GGGTGTCGACGTAGACCGACAGCGGCTTGGACACGCCGATGGCATAGGAGACCTGGATCGTGCAGCGATCGGCCAAGCCGGCGGCGACGACGTTCTTGGCCAGGTAGCGCGCGGCATAGGCGGCCGAGCGGTCGACCTTGGTCGGGTCCTTGCCCGAGAAGGCGCCGCCGCCGTGGGGCGCCGCGCCGCCGTAGGTATCGACGATGATCTTGCGGCCGGTGAGGCCGCAGTCGCCGTCCGGCCCGCCGATGACGAAACGGCCGGTGGGGTTCACGTAGAACTCCTCCTCCGGGCACATCCAACCTTCCGGCAGCACATTGACCACGTGCGGGCGCACGATCTCGCGCACCTCTTCCTGCTCCAGGTTGCCGGCATGCTGGGTGGAGACCACCACGGAGGTCGCCGCGACCGGCTTGCCGCCCTCGTACCTCAATGTCACCTGGCTCTTGGAATCGGGCCCCAGGCCGGGCTCGGAGCCGGAGTGGCGCGCCTCGGCCAGCGAACGCAGGATGGAATGGGAGAAATGGATCGGCGCCGGCATCAGGGTCTCGGTTTCGCGGCAGGCGAAGCCGAACATGATGCCCTGGTCGCCGGCACCTTCATCCTTGTTGCCGGCCGCGTCGACGCCCTGGGCGATGTCGCTGGACTGGGCATGGATGTAGTTCTCGACCGACATCTTGCCCCAGTGGAAACCGTCCTGCTCGTAGCCGATCTCCTTCACCGCGGCGCGAGCGACCTGTTCCAGCAGGTCCCGGGTCACCTCTGCCGGGCCACGCACCTCGCCGGCGAGCACAATCCGGTTCGTCGTCGCGAGGGTCTCCACCGCAACGCGCGACTGCGGGTCGTGGGTCAGGAAGGTGTCGACGATGGCGTCGGAAATCCGGTCACAGACCTTGTCCGGATGGCCTTCCGAGACCGACTCGCTGGTGAAGAGATAGCTGCCGTTGCGCACTGGGATGCTCCCGCCGTTCACGCCATTGAGTTTGTGATTTGCCCGGTGGGAATAGCGACGCGCAAGCGCAAATGCAAGCAGACTTCATGGCACACCGCGGCGCTGCCGCCGGGGTTGTGCTGCCGTTGATAACCGGTTCCCAGTTAGTCGTCGGCCTTGGGCGAAGCGCCGCCGCTGGCCGCGGCCAGGGCTTTGGTCATCTCGAAAAGCCGTTTACGCACACCCGGTTCGAGGATCTTGTAGTAGGCGCGTACCAGCTCCAGGGTCTCGCGCTTGACCATGGGGTCCAGCTCCTGTTCGGGCGGCGGCCGGTCGTTGCCCGGGCGCTGCGCCGGCGAACTCGCCGCGACGTCTGCCGGCATCTCGTCGAAGAAGAAACCGACCGGCACGTCGAGCACCCGCGACAGGTCGAACAGGCGGCTCGCGCCAACCCGGTTCGCTCCTCTTTCGTACTTCTGAACCTGTTGGAAGGTAAGGCCGATGGCCTCGCCCAGCTTTTCCTGACTCATGCCGAGGAGCGTCCGCCGCAAGCGAACTCTGCTGCCGACATGAACATCGACCGGATTCGGTCCGCCTTCTCGGCGGTCACCCGGCGGCACGCCGCGTCGCGCCATCCGTAAAATACCTCGTATTTATTGGGAGTGTCAGAACCTTAGGACTAAAGACATACCGATGTATGCCAACACCCGGTTGATCCGTCAACCCCTCCCCGAGGTGTACTACCAAATAAAAATGCGTGCCACAAATATAACACAGGCAGTAAATATAAGCTCTATCAAATAGAGTAGATTGCTCGCATAAGAATAGAGCGTAGGTATCTCGGCAGCCGAGGGTAGACTCGTGTCAATAATTCCTCGGTCGTTGAGATTTGTTTTGTCGATAATTCGCCCATAAGCATCGATCACTGCCGAAATTCCATTATTGGCAGCGCGAACCAGGGGTAACCCTTCTTCTACTGCGCGAATTCGTGCTGATGCGAAATGTTGGTAGGGGCCGGAGGAAAAGCCGAACCAGGCGTCGTTGGTGAGATTCAACAGCCAGCGCGGCCGCGGCCCGTCCCCCGCCGGCGGCGTCACGGCACCGGGAAAGATCACCTCGTAGCAGATCAGCGGGCTGAACGGCGGCACCCCGGGCAACCCGAGGCTGAGGGGGCCCGGCCCCGCGGAGAAATCGCGCGTGCCGGCGGTCAGCTTGGCCAGACCCAGCAGGCTGCGCAGCGGGGTGTATTCCCCGAAGGGCACCAGGTGCACCTTGTCGTAGGTCGCGGCGATCCGCCCGCTGTCGTCCAGCGCGTGCAGGGAATTCCAGATCTCGCCGTCGGGCTTGTCCGGGTCGACCCGCGGCGCCCCGGCGATGAGGTAGCCGCCGGCGGGCACCACTCCGGCCAGTTCCTGGCGCAGCCTGGGTTCGGCCGCCAGCAGGTAGGGCACTGCGGTCTCCGGCCAGATGATCAGCGTGCGGTCGTCGTGACCGGGGCGCAACGACAGCTCCGCCTGCAGGCGCAGGTTGCCCGCGCGCTGGTCATTGCGCCACTTCAACTCTTGCGGAATGGAGGGCTGCACCAGTCGCAGGCGCACCTCCGGTTGGGCAATGTTCTCGGGGCTGCCGGGCAGCGGCGCGCTGGCGAGACGCCAGGCACCGAAGCCCCAGCCGGCCAGCGGCAGCACCAGCAGCAGGACGACCGCCGCCAGGGTGACTGGGCGCCGGCGGGCCGGCACCGCCAGCGCCGCCGGTGCCGCGGCCGCGGCAACGGTGATGAGGCTGAGCAGCCAGACGCCGCCCAGGGATGCCGGCTGCAGCGCGGCTGCGGAGAAGGCCCACACACTGCCGATCAGGTTCCAGGGAAAGCCGGTCAGGATCCAGGCGCGCAGGCCCTCCCCGACCAGCCAGGCGGCGGCCAGGGTCACCACCAGGGCGACGCCGTCCAGGGCGAAGCGGCGCCGCGCCAGGTCGGTGAGCCAGAAGGCAAGAGCGGGAAACAGCGCGAGCCCTGCCGCCAGCCCGCCGACAGCAAAGGGCATGGCCCAGCCGAAGCGCTCGGCGTCGACCAGGAAGGCGATCCCCACCCAATAGAGACCTGCGGCGAAGTAGCCGGTGCCGAAAGCCCAGCCGGTGAGCGCAGCCTGGCGTCCGTCCTGGGCGCCCCGCAGCATCCAGAACACGGCGCTGAAGGC
>DAIQBR010000433.1:2494-3137 GCA_036781105.1 Kiloniellaceae bacterium | reverse complement strand
GTCGAGCGCCTCGGCATCGACAAGGTGGCCGAGATCGCCCTGGAGATCGCCTGGAAGGATGCCGACGCGGTCTACCTCAGCTTCGACATCGACAGCGTCGACTGCGGCTTCGTGCCGGGGACCGGCTGGCCGGAGCCGGGCGGCTTCCTGCCGCGCGAGGCGCTCGGCCTGGTCAGCAAGGTGGCGGCTGAGGGCATCTGCGGTCTGGAAGTGGTGGAGGTTTCGCCGCCTTACGACACCTCGGATATCACCTCGCTCTTCGCCACCCGCGTCATGGTCGATGTGCTCGGCAGCCTGGTGGCGCACGGCAAGATGGGCAAGCACAAGGCGATCATCGACAAACCGGTCGACTTCACCGGCGGGGGCAGGGCGTGAGCAACGGTCACAAGCACCCTCCCGGCCAGGTTCCCGGCCAGATCCGGGGCCACAACCATCCGCCCGATCCCCGGCACCTGCACTCGCACCCGCACGGCGATCCCCAGGCGGCGGCCCCGGGCACGCCGCGCGATGACGGCGACCTGCTCGCCGACGCCCTGATGGAAGGTTTCGACGCCGCTGAGGACAAGCCGAGCTTCCTGCGCATGGCGCGCATCCCCGACCACCTGCACGGGCCCGGCGGCGAGCTGCTGCGGCTGGTCGATGT
>DAIQBR010000433.1:0-2446 GCA_036781105.1 Kiloniellaceae bacterium | reverse complement strand
CGGCCTTCAACGCGGAAGAACTGGTCTACCTGCCGTTTCCGGCCAGCCTCGTGCGCGAACGCGCCGACATGGTCTTCGTCTACGTCTCGCTGCGCAGGCGGCGCGACGTGGGCCTCGCGGAGATGGTGAGTCTGCTGAGGGAGAGCGGCATGCGGGGAGAGCACTAGGGCAGCCCGGCCGCCGCCCCTTGGCAGCAGTCGGCGGCGGCCGCGCAGGGATACTGGTCACGATGTCCGGGCAGCGATGCCCGGTGGTAACGTCCAAGTAAATATGCTTGGGCGAGCAGGGTGTATTTGATCTATACAGTAAAAACAACATCGTCATCTGTGGCTTTGTGACATTTTTATTTGTTTAAGTCTTGACAGATTGTATCCAATATTTGCAGAATTTTGCGGTGCAACATCAACGTCTAGCGGAGATTAGACAATGAAATCCGTATTCAGGGGGGCGATGAGCGCGGCGGCCTTCGCGGCAGCCCTCGCCGGCGGCTCGGCGGCCCAGGCGGCCGACACCATCAAGGTCGGCGTGCTCCACTCGCTCTCAGGCACTATGGCCATTTCCGAAACGACCCTGAAGGACACCGTCCTGATGATGGTCGACGATCTCAACAAGAAGGGCGGTCTGCTCGGCAAGCAGGTCGAGGCGGTGGTCGTGGACCCGGCTTCCGACTGGCCGCTGTTCGCCGAGAAGGCCCGCGAGCTCATCGAGAAGGAAAAGGTCGACGTGGTCTTCGGCTGCTGGACATCGGTCAGCCGCAAGTCGGTGCTGCCGGTTTTCGAGGAGCTGAACGGCCTGCTGTTCTATCCCGTGCAGTACGAGGGCGAGGAAAGCTCGCGCAACGTCTTCTACACCGGCGGGGCGCCGAACCAGCAGGCGATCCCGGCGGTCGAGTATCTGATGAGCGAGGACGGCGGCGCTGCGGAGCGTTTCGTCCTGCTCGGCACCGACTACGTCTACCCGCGCACCACCAACAAGATCCTGCGGGCCTTCCTGAACGCCAAGGGCATCTCCGATGAGGACATCATGGAGAACTACACCCCCTTCGGTCACTCCGACTGGCAGACCATCGTCTCCGAGGTGAAAACCTTCGCCTCCCAGGGCAAGAAGACGGCCGTGGTCTCCACCATCAACGGCGATGCCAACGTTCCCTTCTACAAGGAACTCGGCAACCAGGGCATCAAGGCCGAGGAGATTCCGGTCGTGGCCTTCTCCGTGGGTGAGGAGGAACTGGCAGGTCTCGACACCGGCCCGCTGGTCGGCCACCTCGCGGCCTGGAACTACTTCATGAGCGTCGAGGCCGACGTGAACGACGAGTTCATCTCGGCCTGGCACGGCTTCATCGGCGACGAGAAGCGCGTGACCAACGATCCCATGGAGGCTACCTACATCGGCTTCAAGATGTGGACCCAGGCGGTCGAGCAGGCCGGCACCACCGAAGTCGACGCGGTGCGCCAGGCGATGTACGGCCAGACGGTGCCGAACCTGACCGGCGGTACGGCGGTGATGAACGTGAACCATCACCTCTCCAAGCCGGTGCTGATCGGCGAGATCCAGGACGACGGCATGATCGAGACCGTGTGGTCGACGGACAGCGAAGTCGTCGGCGACGCCTGGAGCGACTTCATTCCGGAAAGCGCCAAGCTGACCGCCGACTGGACCTATCCCTGGGTTTGCGGCAACTGCGAGGCACCCAAGTACGTGAAGCAGTAAGTCCGGTTGCCCTCTCGGCGGGCGGGTCAGGCAGGCCCGCCCCCGATGGCGCCGGCGCAGAGATACGTTCCCTTGGTTTCTTCCGGGTCCCGATGATGTCCGTGCTTGCGATGGCTCGCAGACTGCGCCTTCTCGTTCTGCTGCTGGGGCTGGTCCTGCCCACGGCGGCTTTCGCCGATCTGGAGAGCGACGTCCAGGGCCTGCGCGAGAAGTCCTACGACGACAAGGGCAAGGCCGTGGAACTGCTGGTCGCCGGTGGCGACGAGCGCGCCGTGCCGATCCTCGAAGCCTTCCTCGACGGCCGTCTCTTTCTCACTGATGACGAAGACCGCATGGTCATCGGCGCGGACTCCTCGGGCGGTTACCAGATTGTCGACGCTCTGACCGGTGAGGACCTTGGCGAGGTCGGCAAGCGCGACGTCTCCAAGATCAGGATCAACAACAAGCTGCGCAGTCTGGTGAAGGCCAGCCTCGGTGCGCTGACCCTCGGCAGCCGCGACGCCGCCGCGCGCACCCGCGCCGCCGACGCGCTGTTCCGCAGCCCCGAGGCCGACTTGATCCCCGCCCTCGAGGCGGCCATCGAGAAAGAAGACGACGCGGCGGTCGCCGCGCGCATGCGCCGCGCGCTGGCGGCCAGCCGCGTCGACACCAGCGACGACAAGGACCTGCGCATTGCCGCCGTCCAGGCGCTCGGCGAGTTCACCGACCAGGAGGTGAGGGCGATGGTCGCGGCGCT
>DAIQBR010000432.1:367-3151 GCA_036781105.1 Kiloniellaceae bacterium | reverse complement strand
CCGGGTAGCCCCCCGGCAGGTAGACGGCATCTGCCGCCGCATCCGGCGCCTCGTCGGCCAGCGGCGAGAAGGGGAGCAGCTCCGCACCGGCAAGGCGCCAGCCCTCCAGCAGCAGGGGATAGGCGAAGGCGAAGGCAAGGTCCCTAGCCACCGCAATGCGCTGGCCCAAGGGTCGCAGCGGCGCCGGCATCCCTTCCGCCGCGAGGCGAGGCGGGTGTGCCGCCGCGCGCAGGGCACCCAGGTCGATGCCGGCGGCAGCAGGCGCCGCCGCGTCGAGAAAACTCTCGAGGTCGTCATCCTCGCCCGCCTGCACCAGGCCGAGATGGCGCGAGGGCCGCTGCAGCGCCGCCGCACGGTGCAACGCGCCGAAGACAGGGAGGCCGGCATCGCCACAGGCCTCGCGCAGCAGCCCCTCGTGGCGCGCGCTGGCGACATTGTTAAAGATCACGCCGGCGACGCTGACCGCGGGATGGAAGCCGGTGAAGCCGCGGGCCAGGGCGGCGACAGAGGCGCCCATGCCGGCGCAGTCGACGACCAGCACCACCGGCCAGCCGGTCAGCGCCGCCAGTTGCGCGGTGGAACCGGCAGCGAGGCCCTGATCGTCGCGCAGCTGCGCCCCGTCGAAGAGGCCCATGACGCCTTCGCCGAGAATCAGCTCGGCGCCGTCACCGGCAATCTTGAGCGCCGCGGCCAGGGTTTCCGGACGCATCGCCCAGCCGTCGAGATTCACGCAGGGCCTTCCGCTGGCGGCCTGGTGGAAAGCGGGGTCGATGTAGTCCGGACCGGCCTTCACCGAGGCGACGGCAACACCTTCGTTCCGCAAGCGCCGCAGCAGGGCGAGCGTAAGCGTGGTCTTGCCGCTGCCCGAGGCGGGCGCCGCGAGCAGCAGCCCCGGCGCCGGGGTCGTCATCCCGTCTCTTGCCGGCGCGGGAGGCCGAGGGGATTGGGGTCGAGGATACGGCCTTCGGCGAGGCCCTGCCAGTCGAGCCCGGCGCGCAGGCGCACCACCTCACCCACCACCACGATGCAGGGCGGCTCGATGCCGGCGGCGGCGATGTCCTGGGCGCAGCGCCCCAGCGTGGTTTCCAGGATGACCTGCTCCGGCAGGGTCGCCTGACTGACAACCGCGCCCGCCTCGCCCGCCGCGCGGCCGTGCTGCATCAGCGCGCCGGCGATGGCGGCGATGTGCTTCAGCGCCATGTAGAGCACGATGACCGGCGCCCCCTTGGCGAGCGCCGCCCAGTCGATGCCGTCAGGGACCGAACCGCCGACGCCGTGGCCGGTAACGAAGGTGACGGTGGAGTTGGTGTCGCGGTGGGTGACGGGGATGCCCGCGTAGGCGAGGCCGCCGATGCCGGCGGAGATGCCGGGGATGATGCGAAAGGGCACGCCGGCGGCAACCAGCGCCAGGGCCTCCTCGCCGCCGCGTCCGAAGACGAAGGGGTCGCCGCCCTTCAGGCGCAGCACCCGCTTGCCGGCCTGGGCGAGGCGCACCAGGCGCTTGGAAATGTCGGCCTGCACCGGCGAGGGCTTGCCGCCGCGCTTGCCGGCGTAGATGCGCTCGCAATCCGGGCGCGCGAGATCGAGAATGGCCCCGCCCACCAGGGCGTCGTAGACCACCACGTCGGCCTGCTTCAGTCCGTTCACCGCGTGCAGCGTGAGCAGGCCCGGGTCGCCCGGCCCGGCGCCGACCAGCCAAACGCTTCCGGACTGGAAGACCGGCAGGGAAAGATCGTCCGTATCCATGGAAATCAGCCTAGACCCCGAGGTCCGGCTGTCCTAGTCAGTGAAAAGCCTGAACTTGTAGAATAGCGACATGACCCGCAAACCGGAAGGCGCGTTGCGGCGCGGCTGGACCACCGGCGCCTGTGCCACAGCGGCGGTGAAGGCTGCCTATACCGCGCTGCTGACCGGCGAATTTCCCGATCCGGTGAGCATCACCCTGCCCAAGGGCGAGCAACCGGCCTTCGCCCTGGCGCGGCAGGCTCTCGGCGAGGGCGTCGCCAGTGCCGCCATCGTGAAGGACGCCGGCGACGACCCGGACGTGACGCACCTGGCCACCATCGCGGCGGCGCTGCGCCCCGGCGCGCCCGGCAGCGGCGTCGTATTCAAGGCGGGACCGGGCGTCGGTACAGTGACCAAGCCGGGCCTGCCGATCGCCGTCGGCGAGCCGGCCATCAACCCGGTGCCGCGGCAGATGATGCGCCAGGTGGTGGCGGAGGTCGCCGCAGCCGCGGGCGGCAGCGGCGACGTGGAAATCGAGATCTCGGTCGACGACGGCGAGGCGCTGGCGCGGCAGACCTGGAACCCGCGCCTCGGCATTCTCGGCGGCCTCTCGATTCTCGGCACCACCGGGATCGTGGTGCCGTTTTCCTGCTCGGCGTGGATCCATTCCATCCACCGCGGCATCGATGTGGCGCGCGCCGAGGGCCTGGACCATGCAGCCGCCTCCACCGGCTCGACCTCCGAGACGGCGGTGCAGCAGCTCTATGGCCTGCCGGACTCGGCGCTGCTCGACATGGGCGATTTCGCGGGCGGGCTGCTGAAATACCTCCGCCGCCACCCGCTGCCCCGCCTGACCCTGGCTGGCGGCTTCGGCAAGTTCTGCAAGCTGGCGGCCGGCCAGCTGGACCTGCACTCCGGGCGCAGCCAGGTCGACTTCGACCTGCTGGCGGCGCTGCTGCAGGAACTGGGCGCGGGCGAAGACCTGACCGCCGAAGCGCGCGGCGCCAACACCGCCAAGCAGGTGCTGGACCTGGCGGCCGCCGCCGGCCTGCCACTGGC
>DAIQBR010000432.1:0-319 GCA_036781105.1 Kiloniellaceae bacterium | reverse complement strand
GCCCGCGTGGCGGCGCTGGAACTGCTGGCGGGCGAGACGGCGGTGGAAGTGCTGATCTTCGACCGGGCTGGCCAGATGGTGGGCAAGGCGGCAGGCTGGGAGCGATGAGCGAAACACACCTCAACGGTGGCCAGACCACGAAGCCGAAACGCATCCTGCTGCTGGGCGGCACCGGCGACTCGCGCGCTCTGGCCGAAAGCCTGGAAGAGCGCCGCGGCGTGGAGGTCATCACCTCGCTGGCCGGGCGCACCGAGCAGCCGGCACGTATCCCGGGCGGCCTGCGCATCGGCGGCTTCGGCGGTGTCGAGGCGCTGGCCCG
>DAIQBR010000431.1:0-3175 GCA_036781105.1 Kiloniellaceae bacterium | reverse complement strand
AGTACGCCTTCGCGCCGGGCAGTTCGATGCAGGAAGCGGCGGATCTGATCGCCAGCGGGCGTACCGTGGTGCACCGCCTGACGGTGCCGGAGGGCCTCACCTCCGTGGAGGTCGTTGCGCTGCTGCAGACCGCCGAGCCGCTCGCCGGCGAGATCGCCGAGGTGCCGCCGGACGGCAGCCTGCTGCCGGAGACCTACCACTTTCACCGCGGCGACAGCCGCGAGGCGGTGCTGACCCGCATGCGCGAGGCGATGGACGCGGCGCTGGCCGAACTGTGGCCCCAGCGCGCGGAGAACCTGCCGCTGAACACGCCGGAAGAGGCGGTGGTGCTGGCCTCGATCGTCGAAAAGGAAACCGGCGTCGACGGCGAGCGCGCGCTGGTTGCCGGGGTCTTCGTGAACCGCCTGAACAAGGGCATGCCGCTGCAGTCGGACCCGACGGTGGTCTACGGCCTTACCGAGGGCAGGGCGCCGCTGGGACGTTCCCTCACGCGCAAGGACCTTGCCGACCCGAACCCCTACAACACCTACCAGATCGCCGGCCTGCCGCCGGGGCCGATCGCCAATCCGGGCCGCGCCGCCCTGGAGGCCGCGCTGCAACCGGCGCAGACGCCCTATCTCTACTTCGTCGCCGCCGGCGACGGCGGGCATGCCTTCGCCAAGACCCTGGCCGAGCACAACGCCAACGTGGCGAAGTGGCGCAAGCACCTGCGCAGCCTGAAGAAACAGTCCGCCAACTAATCCGGATCGTCAGCTGTTGGATGGCGGCTGTTCTTGCGACTGAGCGTCCGGGGCGGCGGGCTTTTCCGGCAGGCGCGCGAGCAGACCGTCGGTCCAGCCCGGTGGCAGCAGCGCCAGCAGCCAGACGGCGGCGTAGAGGCGGCGCGGAAAGACGATGCGCGACCGGTTGGCGGCGAGACCGCGCCGGATGATCTGTGCAGCGCGCCCCGCCTCCATGAGGAAGGGCATGGGAAAGTCGTTGCGCTCGGTCATCGGGCTCTTCACGTAGCCCGGGCAGATCACCGAGATCTCGAGGCCCTCGGCGGACAGCGTGCCGCGCAGCGCCTCGCCCCAGACCCGCACGCCGGCCTTGGAGGCGCAGTAGGCCGGGGCGCCGGGAAAGCCGCGGAAGCCGGCCAGCGACGACATCAGCGCGATCTGGCCGCGGCGGCGCGGCCGCATCAGCGCGGCGGCGGCCAGGACCGTGTTCACCACGCCGTCGAAGTTCACCTCGAAGATCTGGCGCGCCTGGCGGTCGGTCTCCCCGAAGGCGCCGGTGCCGGCGGAAATGCCGGCATTGGCGATGACGAGGTCGAGCGGGCGCTCCCGATCCCGGCCGGCCATCCAGGCGGCCAGTTCGTCGAGCTCGCAGACGTCGACCAGGCCGGTGGCGACCTCGGCCCCGGCAGCGCGGCACTCCGCGGCGACCTCCTCGAGGCGCTCGCGGTGGCGTCCGCTCAGGGCGAGATGGAGGCCGGGCGCGGCGTAGGCACGGGCGAGGGCGGCGCCGATGCCGCTCGACGCGCCGGTGATCAGGATGGACTGCGGGTCCTTCATTTCAGGTCCTCTTAGGGATCTCTGCGCCTGCCTCGGGTCTCCCCGCCGCCGTCGGCGAGACGGTGGGCCGGGCTTGTTGCCCTGGGAAGGGACCAGTATAACCAGCCCAGCACAAAGAGGCGCCATCCAGGGGTGCCGGCCGCAAGGGGGCGGCCGCGGGTGCAGCAGGGGGAATCTTCGTCGACGTGACCCAATCAGGCAAAGCAGGGGCCGGCAAAACCGTCCACAGCATGACCGGCTTCGCGCGCCGCGACGGCGGCGACGCGGCGGCGAGCTGGACCTGGGAGGTCAAAAGCGTCAACGGGCGCAGCCTCGACGTGCGCGCGCGCCTGCCGCAGGGCTACGAGAGCCTCGATCCGGCGGTGCGCGGCGCGGTGACCGCCGCCTGCGCGCGCGGCAACGTGCAGGTGAACCTCTCGATGAAGCGCGGCAGCGCGCCGCTGCAGCTGCAGGTCAACGAAGACCTGCTGCTGCAGGTGCTCGACCTCATGGCCGCGCTGAAGACGCAGACTGACGCGGCGCCGCCGCGGCTCGACGGTATCCTCGGCCTGCGCGGCGTCCTGGAGGCGGTCGAGGAGGAGGAGTCGCCCGAGCAGCAGGAGGCACGCCTTGCCGTGCTGCAGCAGGACCTGGCGGCGGCGATGGAATCGCTGGTCGCCATGCGCGCAGCCGAGGGGGCGCGCCTGCTCGGTCTGGCGCGCGGCCACCTCGACGAGATCGAGCGGCTCTCGGCGGCGGCACGCGCCTGCGCGGTGACCCAGCCGGAGACCCTGCGCCAGCGCCTGAAGGAGCAGATCGCCCAGTTGCTGGAAGAGAGCACCGGCGTCAGCGAAGAGCGTCTCACCCAGGAACTGGCGATCCTCGCCGGCAAGGCCGACGTGCGCGAGGAGCTGGACCGCCTGGCCGCCCACGTGGACGCCGCGCGCGAGCTGCTGGACCAGGGCGGCGCCGTCGGCCGCAAGCTCGACTTCCTGTGCCAGGAGTTCAACCGCGAGGCCAATACCCTGTGCTCCAAGTCGCCGGACGTCGAGCTGACGCGCATCGGCCTGGATCTGAAATCGGCCATCGAGCAGCTGCGCGAGCAGGTGCAGAACATCGAGTAGGCGCATGGCGGAAACCGACATCAAACGCCGCGGGCTGATGCTCGTGCTGTCGTCGCCCTCGGGCGCCGGCAAAACGACGATCTCACGGCGACTGCTCTACACCGAAGCCAACCTCTCGCTCTCCATCTCGGCGACCACGCGGCCGCCGCGCCCGGGCGAGGAGGAGGGCAAGGACTACTTCTTCGTCAGCGATGCGCGCTTTGCCGAGATGGTGGAGAAGGGCGAGCTGCTGGAACACGCGCGGGTTTTCGGCAACCGCTACGGGACACCGAAGACGCCGGTGGAGCAGGCGCTGGAGAGCGGCCGTGACGTGCTGTTTGACATCGACTGGCAGGGCACCCAGCAGCTCCGCGAGGCGGCCGAAGACGATCTGGTGACCGTGTTCATCCTACCGCCGTCGACCCCCGAGTTGGAGCGCCGGTTGCGGGCGCGGGCCCAGGACAGCGACGAGACGGTCCGGTCGCGCATGGCCAAGGCCGCCGATGAGATCAGCCACTGGGCCGAATACGATTACGT
>DAIQBR010000430.1:0-3189 GCA_036781105.1 Kiloniellaceae bacterium | reverse complement strand
AGCCGGTCCCAGCTCGAGGCCTATGCCGATGCCGTCGTGAAGGTCCAGGAGCTCGACCGCGCCTGGCAGCCGCGCATCGACCAGGCAGAGAGCGAGGCCGAGGCCGAGACCCTGGTGACCCAGGCGACCGACGAGATGGTCGGCGAGATTGAGGCCCAGGGCCTCTCGGTGCAGGAGTACAACGCCATCACCCAGGCCGCCGAGCGCGACGACCGCCTCTACGAGCACATCATGACCCTGCTCGCCCAGCGCTGAGCACCGCTTCCGTTTTCGTGCCGCCCCCTACCCATCCTTCCCCCATCAAAGGGGGAAGGGGCTCACATCGTGATGTCGCGGCAGTTTCTCCCTCCCCCTGCGATGGGGGAGGGTCGAGGTGGGGGTGACAGCCTCTCCGGATCGGACGGGCAGCCGGCGACGCGCTGGGCGGCCTTCCTGTTGCCGCCATCGCGCGGCCGTCACCTGCCGGTCATCGCGCGGTAACTGGCACGCCGCCCGGCGGCGATGCTATGCTGGCCGGGTCAGATTCCTCCGTTCCCCCGGCCCTGAAAGCCGCCTGGACCGCACGCATGCCGGATCATCCGAGCGCAGGACGTCGCCGCAAGGGGCGCGACGTCGGACTGCTGGTCGTCGCCCTGGTCGCCCTCGGCGCCGGGGCGCTCTGCTATGTCCTGAAGGGGCCCGAGGTCTTCCTCGCCGTGCTCGGCGACGACCTCGGCCTGCTGCTCTCCATCCTGCCCAAGGTCCTCGCCGGCGTGCTGCTGGCCGGCCTGCTGGCGGTGCTGCTGCCGCAGGACAAGGTGGCGCGCTGGATGGGCGCGCGCTCCGGCCTGCGCGGACTCTTCCTGGCCGGTTTCGCCGGCGCCGTGCTGCCCGGCGGGCCGATGATGGTCTTTCGTCGCGCTGGGGGCGGCCGGCGCCGACATCGGCACGGCGACCGCCTTCATCTCCGGCTGGGCGCTGCTCAATCTCAACCGCACCCTGGTGTGGGAGATGTCGTTCTTCGATCACGACTTCGTCCTGCTGCGCTACGGGCTCAGCCTCGCCGTGCCGCTGCTGCTCGGGCTCGCCGCCCGCGCCCTCTTCGCGCGGCAGGAGGCAAATCGTCCGGCCGAGAGCGAAGGGCAGGCCGAATGAACATCCTCATCGCCAGCCTGCTGCTCTACGGCGCCGTGGCCTTTCTCGGCCAGCTCGCCTGGCGCCGCCGCGACGGCAGCCTCAAGGGCGCGCTGCAGTTCTCGCTGGTGCAGGCCAGGCTGGTGGCGCCGCGCATCTTCTTCGCGGTGCTCGGCGCCGGCTTCATCGCCGCCCTGGTGCCGCCGGAGCTGGTCGCCGCCATCGTCGGCGGCGATACCGGCTTTCTCGGCCTGCTCATTGCCTCCGCCTTGGGTGCCGTCACGCCCGGCGGCCCCATGCTGGCCTTCGCGGTCGGCGGCGCGGCGCTGGAGGTCGGCGGCGGCACGCCGCAGATCATGGCCTTCGTCACCGCCTGGGGGCTCTACAACCTGAACCGCACCATGGTCTGGGAGGTCCCCATCGTCGGCCGCCGCGCCGCCCTGCAGCGGCTCGTGGTGGCTCTGCCGCTGCCGCTCCTGCTCGGCCTCGCCGCCGGCCAGGCCGCGGCGCTGGGCCGCACTTTCGGCTAGCGGCACCCGAGATCGCCGATTTCTGAAACCGTCATCCTCGGGCCGTACATCAAGCCCGGCAATGACAAGAGAAGTAAAGACTCGGCTTGCTTAGCGCTGCCGGGCCCGCACGATGATGCACTCGATGGTTTCCTCGCCCAGGGCGCGGCAGGCTTCCAGGCGGTGCAGGCCTTCCTGCAGCACGTAGCGCCCGTTGCCCTTGCGCACGCTGATCGGCAGCTTCAGGCCCTCTTCCATGATGCTCTCGGCCAGCGCGTCGGCCTGGGCCTGGTTCAAGGTATTCTTCCGTTTGGTCGGCACGTAGATCTCCGCGAGGGGGATCCGCACGCTCTCCATGGTCCGCTCTCTCACAAGGGGGCTCCTCCCGGCCTGTTCCACTCCAACGACAATAGAGGGGGATGGTAGCCGCGGCGGGTTGCCGGAATCCAGCCCCGCGCGGCGGCAAGCTTCGGCTTGTCATGGCGGCGTCAGCGAAGGAGGTTAGACCCTACGCCTCCGCCGCACCCGGATTCCCGCTTTGCCCCTGTTTCCCTTCGTCGTCTTTCTCAAGGGCCTGATCATCGGCTTCGCCATGGCCGTGCCGGTCGGTCCGGTCGGCCTGCTCTGCATCCGCCACAGCCTGAACCACGGCCTGCGGGCGGCCCTGCGCGCCGGGCTCGGGGCGGCCCTGGGCGACGCGCTGCTGGCCGCCATCGCCGCGGCCGGGCTGGCCTCGGTGCACACCCCGCTGGTGACCCTGGAGCGCGAGCTCTACATGGCCGGCGGCGCTTTCCTGGTGGCGCTCGGTGTCTGGACCTTCTTCCGCCACGGCACGGGGGAAAAGCCGCCGCCGCCCGGTCACGGCACGGTGGTGACCGCCTTCCTGCTCATCGTGACCAACCCCACCACCTTCTTTGCCTTCATCGGCTTCTTCGCCGCCTTCGGCGTCGGGGTCACCGGCGGCCAGACTCTCGGCATTGTCGCGCTCACCGCCGGGGTCTTCGTCGGCTCCGGGCTGTGGTGGACGCTGCTGTCCACCGGCGTCGGCACCCTGCGCCAGCGCATCGATGCCGGCCTGCTGCAATGGATCAACCGCGCCTCGGCGGTGGCCATCGCCGCCTTCGGCATCTACGTCCTGCTCGACGCGCTGCTGGTCTAGCGCGCCGTCCTGACCCGCGACACCGCGTCCTGCCAGCCGGCGTAGCGTGCGTCGCGTTCGTCTGCGGCCATCTTGGGCTCGAAGCGCGCGTCGCTCTGCCACTGCGCGGCGACGGCATCGAGATCGGCGAAGAGGCCCTGGTTCAGCCCCGCCAGGTAGGCCGCGCCCAGCGCCGTGGTCTCGGCCACCACCGGGCGCTCCACCGCGACGCCCAGGATGTCGGCCAGCATCTGCAGCAGCCAGTCGTTGGCCACCATGCCGCCGTCGACGCGCAGCGCCTCCAGCCCCGTGGCGCCGTCGGCGCGCATGGCTTCCAGCAGGTCGCGGGTCTGGTAGCAGACGGCTTCCAGCGCCGCCTTGGCGATCTCCGCCGGCCCCGTCGCCCGGGTCAGCCCGAACAGGGCGCCG